>CAJOOT010000025.1 GCA_905236215.1 uncultured Eubacterium sp. | reverse complement strand
TCGGTTTTTGTTTCATTTGACAAGAAACCAACCAAAGAAGAGATGATAGAAAGATGGAACTCCTTTAAGGGACTGCCCCAGGAAAAGAATCTTCCCAGCGCTCCCAAGCAGTTTATCAAGTACCTTGAGGATGATAACAGACCTCAGGTGGCTTTGGACGTTGATTATGAAAACGGAATGGGTGTTACTTGCGGAAGACTCAGGGAAGATACATTATTTGATTATAAGTTTGTGGGTCTTGCGCACAACACCAAACGCGGAGCAGCAGGAGGCGCTGTTTTAAGCGCAGAGGCACTTAAGGCACTGGGATATATAGAGAAGAAATAGGAAGGGGTTTAAAAGCTTGATAGGCGTTCACTCAAAGGAAAGAAAGTTTAAAGAAAGTGTTTTAGCGAATAAAAACGGGTTTGCTTTGATATATGGCAGAAGAGGACTTGAGAGTTCGGCACTTCTCCAGTCTTTTGCCGGCGGAGAAAACAGTATATATTATCATGCCGCTCAGAGCTCGGATGAAGCTCAGCAGAAGCTGATGGGAGAGGCAATCTATGAGAAATATTCGCTACTTAGCGTTCCCGAAGACTATGATGATATTTTTTCCAAGATAGAGATCAAGGAAACAGAGAGTATACTGATTTGTATAGATAAGGCCGAGCGCATACTGAAAAAAGACGGAAGATTCATGTGATTTTTGCTACCGATGATCTTGTATGGGCCAAAGGTGATTATTCAGAATTGATGCGTCCCTACAAGAATATTGACCTTGGAAAATGTGAACTTGAGGAACTTTCTTTCCTTGAGTTGGTACGTATATTTCCGAACAGATCTATCCGCGAGATTATCACCATGTATGGGGTGACCGGTGGTGTACAGGATTATATTCCCTGCTGGAATCCCAAACTTTCGCTTAAGGATTGCATTATTCGCCATGTGTTGAGCCCTCGCGGATACCTCTACAATGAAGCGGAAAACTTCCTTCGCACTCAGCTAAGAGAGACATCTGTTTATGAGACCATCCTTGCAGTTCTTGCAAAGGGCAAGAACAAGCTCAATGACATATATCAGGAGACGGGTTATTCCCGAGCAAAGATATCCGTATATATGAAGAATCTTGCAGGCTTCGGTGTAGTCAAAAAGCTTGACTCATTCGAGACCGGAGGTTGGGAAAATGCCAAGAAAGGTGTTTATACCATTACCGATACGTTTATACATTTCTGGTTTACTTTTGTATATCCTCATCTTACGGCACTTGACCTTATGTCTCCTCAAACATTTTATGAGCGTTTCATAGAGCCGGAAATTGATTATTATATGGATGAATATTTCGTGAAGGTATGTCGTGAATACCTTGCGCTTTTGGAGCAGACAGGTTCTCTTCCGATTGTTACGGGCAAAGAAGGTACCTGGATCGGAAAGAAGGGGCGTATAGATATTATTCTTCAAAATGATGTGCGGGAGAATGTAGTGGGCTATTGTTCATGGTCTGACAAACATATGAGTCTTTCACATCTTAAACATCTTGAGGTCAGCATGGAGCAGGCCAAGGTAAAAGCTGTCAAAAAATATCTCTTCTCGGCAGGTAAATTTGATGACGATCTCAAAGACGCCGCTGCACAGGATGAGACCATAGAGCTCGTAGATATGAACGAGCTTTAAACCTATGGGCAAAAATGTTTTCATTGCCGAAAAAAAATCGGTGGGTGAATCTTTTGCCGCTGCCATGAAAGTACCCATGAAATCCATGAATGGGTATATGGAAGGTGATAAGGCCATCATTACCTGGTGCGTGGGACACCTTGTTACCATGAGCTATCCGGAAATATACGATTCATCCCTGAAAAAATGGAGACTTGACACGCTGCCGTTTTTGCCCAAGGAGTTTTTGTATGAGATCCTTCCGGGAAATGCAGGCAGGCAGTTCAAGATAGTATCTGAGATTCTCTGCAGAGATGATGTGGACTCTATTTATGTTTGTACCGACTCCGGACGTGAGGGAGAATATATATACCGACTGGTTGATATGATGGCTCACGTGGGAGATAAAAAGAAAAAATATCGCGTATGGATAGATTCACAGACGGATGAGGAGATTATTCGCGGTATCAGAGAGGCAAAGCCACTTTCGGAATATGATGATCTTTCCGCAGCGGCCTACCTTCGCGCGAAAGAGGATTACCTTATGGGTATCAACTTCTCGCGCCTTCTTTCTGTAAAGTACGGCAATGAAATATCTGCTTTCAACAATACGAAGTACACCGCTATTGCGGTAGGCAGGGTTATGACCTGCGTGCTCGGACTTATTGTAAGACGTGAGCGTCAGATCAGAGAGTTCAAAAAGACACCGTTTTATCGTGTTGTATCGCAAATAGATGAGCTTAAAGCCAAAGGTGAGTGGAGATGTTATGAAGATTCTGCATTTGCCGGTAGAGATGATTTGTACAAAGACAGTGGATTTTTGGATGAACAGACAGCAAAAGCCTGCGCAAGTAAGGTGTTTGATGAGAATCCCCACCGCACGGAAGCCGGAGTTTCGGCAGTTGTCACGTCGGTTTCACGAAAGACTGAAAAGAAAAATCCACCGCTTTTGTTCAATCTCGCCGAGCTTCAGAATGAATGTTCCAAACGCTTTCATATAAGCCCGGATGAGACGCTTAAATGCGTTCAGAGTCTTTATGAAAAGAAACTTGTCACTTATCCCAGAACGGATGCCAGAGTTCTTTCTTCGGCTGTGGCCAAGGAGATAGACAAGAATATCAAAGGACTTTTGACATATGAACCATTAAGCAATGCGGCGGAACAGGTACTCAAGGATAAGAGTTATGTCAACCTTGTAAAAACACGCTATGTTGACGATTCCAAGATAACAGACCATTATGCGCTTGTTCCGACAGGAAAAGGTGCGGCTCAGATAGATAAGCTGGAGGTGCGATTAAGAGAGGTTTACGACCTTATAGCAAGACGTTTTCTTTCAATATTTTTTCCGGCGGCTCAGTACAAAAAAGCATCCATAACTGCGGAAGCAAATGGAGAACGTTTTATTTCAAATTTCAAGGTTCTTAATGTGGAAGGCTACCTTAAGGTTGCTCCGCTCACAAAAAAGAAACCTGCTCAGCCGGATACCTTACCCGGGGATACAGATGAAAACGAAGATGAAGATGTACAAGCAGATAATACAGAGGAACTTCTTGCTACTCTTTCCGGATTGAAAAAGGGTTCAAAGCTCACATTTTCCGATGTTTTTATAAAGGAGGGTGAGACAAAACCTCCCAAGCGATATACATCGGGATCCATGATACTTGCCATGGAAAATGCCGGTCAGCTTATTGAAGATGAGGAGCTTCGAAGCCAGATAAAGGGAGCAGGTATAGGGACAAGTGCTACCAGAGCCGAGATCCTAAACAAGCTTGTTACAAAAAAGTATATTAAGCTCAACCAAAAGACACAGGTTCTTGAACCTTTGCTTTTGGGAGAAGAAATATACGACGTGGTGGAGTCATCCATCAGACCGCTATTAAATCCCGAGCTTACAGCGAGTTGGGAAAAAGGTCTTTCCATGGTGGAGGACGGAAGGGTCACCAGTGAGGAGTATATGACAAAGCTTGAAAACTATATTAGGGCATTTACTGACGGAGTTAAAGGAATGAGAAATACCGGTCAGCTCAGAGAAAAATTCAGAAAGGCATCGCAGTATTACAAAAAAGCAAAATGAAAACACTAAAAGAAATACAGGAATATTTTGATAATGATAAATATGCTACAGCCACTACGGGTATAGTTATCACAGAGGCTTCTCAAGGGTATGCAAAGGTTGAGCTTTCTTTGGATGAGAGGCATCGGAATGCCCGTGGCGCTATTATGGGAGCCGTATATTTTACGATGGCGGATTTTGCCTTTGCTGTGGCTACAAACGGTCAGAGTGATGAGGCAGGTGTTGTTACACTTGACAGCAGTATCAGATTTATCAGCGTTCCGAAGGGGGAGAAACTTTATGCCGAGGCAAACATCACCAAAGACGGACGCAGTGTATGTTTTTCAACCATAAAGATTACAGATGATACCGGCAGAGCCATCTGTGAAGTATCATCTACCGGATATAAAGTGAATTCTTAAATAGATTATCAATATCAATTATTGTTTTAGGGAAAGGAGATCATCATGAAGGAATTGATGCTGGGAAACAAAGCGGCTGCCCGAGGATTATTCGAGGCCGGATGTTCATTTGTTTCAAGTTATCCCGGTACTCCGAGCACGGAGATCACTGAGGAGGCAGCTAAATATGATGAGATTTATTGTGAGTGGGCACCTAATGAAAAAGTAGGTCTTGAGGCTGCTTTTGGAGCCTCTCTTGCCGGAAAGAGATCTTTTTGCGGTATGAAGCACGTAGGACTTAATGTGGCGGCAGATCCGCTTTACACCATGTCCTATACCGGAGTCAATGCAGGGCTTGTCATCGGTGTGGCTGATGATGCCGGAATGCATTCATCCCAGAATGAACAGGACTCCAGGCATCATGCCATTGCGTCCAAGATTCCCATGGTAGAACCCTCTGATGCGGCTGAAGCAAGGGAGTTTACCATACTTGCCTATGAGATTTCGGAAAAATTCGATACCCCCGTTCTTCTTAAGATGTGTACCAGAGTGTCACATTGCCAGTCTGTTGTGGAGACGGGAGAGCGTAAAGAATATAGCAAAACGTATGAGAAGAACATTGCGAAGAACGTTATGACGCCTGCCAATGCCATAAGACGCCATCCCTTCGTGGAAGAGCGTACAAGAAGTCTTGTGGATTATGCCGAAAAATGTCCCTTAAACCGTGTGGAGTGGGGTAACAGGAAGACGGGAATAATCTGTGATTCCACGTCTTACCAATATGTCAAAGAGGTATTCGGAGATGATGCATCCGTCCTTAAGATAGGTCTTGTGAACCCACTTCCCGAAAAGCTTATTTTGGATTTTGCCAATGAGGTTGAGCGTCTTTATGTAGTGGAGGAGCTTGATCCCATCATTGAAACTCACTGTCGTGTATTGGGGCTTAATCCTGTCGGAAAGGATATCCTTCCGTTAACGGGTGAGTTTTCACAGAATATTATAAGAGACGCTTTTGATATGGAGGTTCCAAAGGGACTTTCCATAGAAGATGACATTCCGGTCAGACCGCCTGCAATGTGCGCCGGATGTCCTCACAGAGGATTATTCTATGCGCTTGTTAAGAATAAGTGTACGGTATTGGGAGATATCGGGTGTTATACGCTAGCTGCCGGGGCGCCGCTAAATGCCATAGAGACTACTCTTTGTATGGGCGCATCAGTATCATCACTTCACGGTTTTAATAAAGTGGGAGGAGCAGATGCCGAAAAGAGGACGGTAGGAGTTTTGGGAGATTCAACCTTTATGCATTCGGGCATGACGGGCCTTGCCAATATTGCATATAATCAGTCGAATTCCACGGTTATAATACTGGACAATTCAATTACCGGTATGACGGGACACCAGCAGAATCCGACCACAGGCTTTAACCTTAGGGGTGAGCCGGCCGGAAATGTTAATCTTGAAGCTCTCGTTCGTTCAATGGGTATCAACAGAGTGGCGGTTGTAGATCCTTACAATCTTGAGGAGTGCGATAAGGTTATCAAAGAAGAACTTGATGCAAATGAGCCGTCGGTTATAATTTCACGAAGACCGTGCGCGTTGCTCAAATATGTCAAACATAAACCGGCACTTTATGTAAACCCTGATAAATGTAAGAGTTGTAAGTCATGTATGAAGATTGGATGTCCGGCACTTTCTTTCAAGGACAAGGCTGTAGTAGATCCCACTCAATGTGTGGGATGCGGTGTATGTTCTCAGTTGTGCAACTTTGATGCTTTTGAAAATACCGTAAAGGAGGCCTGATGATGGAAACAAAGAATGTTATGATAGTAGGTGTGGGAGGTCAGGGCTCACTTCTCGCCAGTAAGCTTTTAGGCCGTATCCTTCTAACAAAGGGTATGGATGTCAAGGTCTCTGAGGTTCACGGGATGAGCCAGAGGGGTGGAAGCGTTGAGACCTATGTAAGATTTGGTGAAAAAGTTTATTCACCTATTATTGACAAGGGAGAAGCGGATTATATAGTGTCGTTCGAGCTCCTTGAAGCTGCAAGGTATCTGCCATACCTTAAAAAGGGCGGAGTCATAGTTACCAATACGCAGAAGATGGATCCCATGCCTGTTATTACGGGCGCAGCTGTATATCCTGAAAACCTTGTTGATAAGATGGAAAAAGCGGGAGCAAAGGTTGATGCATTGGATTGCCTTTCACTGGCTGAACAGGCCGGCACATCAAAGGCAGTTAATCTGGTACTTATGGGAAGGCTTTCTCATTATTTTGATTTTTCAAAAGAGGATTGGATGAAGGCCATAGAAGATTGTGTTCCGGCTAAATTCCTCGAAGCAAACAAGAAAGCCTTCGAGTTAGGAGCGAATAAATAATGTAACAGATTCTATTAAGGAGGATGAACAGTTGGCGAAAAGAAAAGAGATATACTTCCAAAAGAAGTATGAATGCATGGACAGGGAGCAGATGAAGAAGCTTCAGAGCGAAAAGATCGTTGCTCAGGTTAAACGTGTATACGACAATGTTCCGTATTATCGTGCCAAGATGATAGAGGATGGAGTGACCCCTGACGATATCAAGTCTATTGATGATCTTTACAAACTACCGTTTCTTTCAAAAGCGGATCTTCGTGAGGCATATCCCTACGGACTGCTGGCAAAGCCGCTTAAGGAGTGTGTCAGGATCCATTCTACTTCAGGAACTACAGGAAAGAGAGTTATTGCCTTTTATACGCAAAATGACATAGATCTCTGGGAAGATTGCTGTGCCAGGGCACTTGTGGCAGCAGGCTGCACCGATGAGGATGTGGTTCAGGTATCTTATGGATATGGATTGTTTACCGGCGGACTCGGACCACACGGAGCCAGCCACAAGATAGGTTCACTTACTGTTCCTACGAGCTCGGGAAGCACTGAGCGCCAGATCATGTTTATTAAGGATCTTTCAGCCACCATACTTTGCTGCACTCCAAGCTACGCTGCATATCTTGGAGAATCCATGAAGGAAATGGGTATGGAACCGGATGATATCCCCTTGAAAGCCGGTATTTTCGGTGCTGAAGCATGGAGTGAAGAAATGCGTCGTGATATCGAAAAGACTATGGGTATCAAGGCCTATGATATATACGGACTTACCGAACTATCCGGACCGGGTGTAGCATTTGAGTGTCAGGAGCAGTCCGGCATGCATATAAATGAGGATCATTTCTATGCTGAGATCATAGATTCCGAAACAGGAGAGGTTTTGCCTGAGGGTACTCAGGGAGAGCTTGTATTTACGGCACTTGATAAGGAGGCATTTCCGATGCTTCGTT
>CAJOOT010000024.1 GCA_905236215.1 uncultured Eubacterium sp. | reverse complement strand
TGCAGCCCAGGTACAAAAGCCCAAGAAGGTTTCTAAACGTCTGATGGAAGCGCAGGAACGAGAAAGAAAAATGCGCGAGGAGATGTCCGAGAACAAGAATAAGCAAACTGCTGAAAGTGTTCAGGATAAATCTCCGGTATCAAATACCGAAACCGGCTCCGCAGTATCAGTAACCGCAAATGAAACTGTAGAGCAAAAAACTCAGGTTCCGGAGAAGAAGCCGCCCATAAAGCGTGAGAATGTTTATGCCAATATGGAGAAGAAACGTGCAGAAAATGCCGAATCTTCAAGAAAGCCTTCTTCGGACAGAAACAAGAAAAATGACAGATCAGACAGATCTTCAAAGATTTTTGTTGCAAACAACGCTGCCGCTGCACCGGATTTCAATCAGAAGAAACCCGGCAGAAAAGGTCAGGATTCAAAGAAACAGGATCACTCCAAAAACGGAGAGTACAGAAAAGACAAGAGGAGAGGATCTCGCCTTGATAAGTCCGAGAAGACATTTAGCTTAGAGAAGACCAGCGGACACAAGAAAGCTCACAAGACACCGCAGAAGCACGAAGAGGTTTCGGATGAGATTCGTACGATTTCTGTGCCTGAGCATCTTATGCTTAAGGAACTTGCCGATCTTCTTAAGGTTCAGCCCTCAGCGCTTGTTAAGAAGCTTTTCATGGCCGGAAAGATGCTAAACCTTAACAGTGAGATTGATTATGAGCAGGCTGAAGAGATTGCTCTTGAGTATAACTGCATTACGGAGCCCATGGAGAAGGTGGACGTTATCGCAGAACTTCTCAAAGATGAAGAGGATGATGAAAAGTCACTTACACCCCGTCCTCCCGTTGTTTGCGTTATGGGTCACGTCGATCACGGTAAAACTTCACTGCTTGATGCTATCAGACATACTCATGATATTGATCGTGAGGCAGGCGGTATCACGCAGGCTATAGGTGCTTATGTGGTAAGTATAAATGGCCGTAAGATAACCTTCCTTGATACTCCCGGTCATGAAGCCTTCACGGCTATGCGTATGCGAGGCGCAAACTCTACAGATATCGCTGTACTTGTTGTTGCTGCCGATGACGGTGTTATGCCCCAGACAGTTGAGGCTATTAACCATGCCAAGGCTGCCGGTATCGAGATTATAGTTGCCATCAACAAGATTGATAAACCTTCTGCTAATATTGAGAGAGTTAAGCAAGAACTTTCCGAATACGAGCTTATTCCCGAAGATTGGGGCGGAACTACGATTTTTGTTCCCGTATCCGCACATTCTCATGAGGGTATTGACGACCTTCTGGAGATGATTCTTCTTACGGCTGATGTACTCGAGCTTAAAGCCAACGCAAAAAGAAGGGCCAGAGGACTGGTTATCGAATCAAAGCTTGATAAGGGACGCGGTGTGTGCGCTACGGTACTTGTTCAGAAGGGTACACTTAAGGTGGGCGAACCCATAGCAGCAGGTGCATCCTACGGTAAGGTCAGAGCTATGACTGACGAAAACGGAAGACGTGTCAAAGAGGCAGGTCCGTCTATCCCTGTTGAGATCCAGGGACTTAGCCAGGTACCTAATGCCGGTGAAATATTCATCGTACCCGAATCCGAAAAAGAAGCCAGAAACTTTGCTGAAACCTTTATTTCGGAAGACAGGAATAAACTTATTGATGAGACCAGAGCCAGAGGTACATCACTTGAGGACATCTACAAGCAGATTCAGGAAGGCAGCATGAAAGAGCTTAATATCATCGTCAAAGCAGACGTTCAGGGTTCTGTGGAGGCTTTGGGAGCCAGCCTTAAGAAACTTTCAAATGATGAGGTTATCATCAAGATCATTCACAGCGGTGTAGGTGCTATTACCGAGTCTGATGTTGTGCTTGCTTCTGCGTCAAGTGCAGTTATTATTGGCTTTAATGTAAGACCTGATGCTACTGCAAAAAATATTGCTGATTCAGAAGGCGTTGACATTAAAGTATATAACGTTATCTACAATGCCATTGAAGATGTAGAGGCAGCCATGAAGGGTATGCTTGATCCTATCTATGAAGAAAAGATCACCGGTCATGCGGAAGTTCGACAGATCTTCAAAGCTTCGGGAGTTGGAAATATTGCAGGTTCTTATGTGCTTGACGGTTCCATTGTCAAAGATGCATTCGTTAGAATTACTCGTGGAGATGATTTGATCCATGAGGGTAAGCTTGCATCCCTTAAGCACTTCAAGGATGATGTTAAAGAAGCCAGAGCTGGTCTTGAATGTGGTATGGTATTTGAAGACTTTGACGGTATTGCCGAAGGTGATGTGGTTGAAGCATATATCATGCAGGAAGTGCCAAGATAATCGACTTTAGGAGGTTCGCAAATGAGAAAGAACAGCCTTAAAAACAACAGAATCAACGAAGAAGTGACTCGCGCTATATCCAATATTATAAGAAATGATATAAAGGATCCGCGTATTCATATGCTCACCTCCGTGGTAAAAACCGAAGTGGCGCCGGATTTGAAGACTGCAAAGGTCTACATCAGCGTATATGGCTCAGACAAAGAAAAGAGCGATACCATGGAAGGCCTGAAAAAAGCTGAAGGCTTTGCCAGATCTGCTCTTGCCAAAGCTGTCAACTTGAGAAACACTCCCAAGCTTACTTTTGTACTTGATGATTCGATTGAATATGGAGTGCGTATGAGTCATCTTATTGATGAGGTTCAACATGAAAACAATTGACGAATATCTCAAAGATACCAGGAGCGTTGCGATATCCGGTCATATTCGTCCGGACGGAGACTGTGTGGGTTCTACCCTTGGCTGCTACAATTACATAAAGGCCAATTATCCGGAGATTGATATTCATATTTACCTTGATCAGCCTGCGGATACATTTGATTTTTTGCCCGGATTTGATGAGATTGACAGCAAAAGAGAAGATCATGAACCTTTTGATCTTTTTATCAGTCTTGATGCCGCAGACAAAGAAAGACTGGGGGGCTCGATTGCTTTTTTTGAAAAAGCCCGTTGTACTGTCTGTATCGACCATCATATATCAAATCCCGGTTTTGCAGACGAAAACTATATAGAAGCTGATTTAAGCTCTGCAAGTGAGCTGCTGTATACCATGCTGGTGCCGGAAAAAATCACCAAAGAAACGGCTGTATGTATATATACCGGAATCGTCCATGATTCCGGCGTTTTTCAGTATTCATCCACAGGAAGACAGACCATGGAGATTGCCGGACGGCTTATGGAGTATGGCTTTGATTTCACCGACCTTATTGAAAGTACTTTCTATGTCAAATCTCATGCACAAAACAGGGTTTTAGGTCACGTATTGGATAACAGTGTATTGTATCTGAACGGAAAAGTTATATTCGGATCGTTGACTTACAAAGAAATGAATGAATATGGAGTAGATTCCAAGCAGCTTGATGGTATAGTAAGTCAGTTACGCTATACAAAAGGCGTTGATATTTCTGTATTTGTACATCAGGTATCCGACGGCTTCAAGGTTTCTATGAGAAGTAACGGAGCCAATACCGCTGTGATAGCTTCCGAATTTGGTGGGGGCGGACATATTCGCGCGGCCGGATGTACAATTAAGGCCGATACACCGGAAGCTGTTTTAGAGATATTACTTCCGTATCTTGAAGAATCAATTAAAGAATTTCATGCTTAACGGTATTTTAAACATATACAAAGAAAAGGGCTGGACATCCTTTGATGTGGTTGGAAAACTAAGAAGGATCACCGGTCAGAAAAAAATAGGACACACCGGTACACTTGATCCCGAAGCGGAGGGTGTACTTGTCGTTTGTTTGGGAAATGCCACGAAAATAGTATCGCTTATTACCGATTATGACAAAACTTATGAGGCAACTTTGCTGCTTGGTAAGACATCCGATACGCTTGATGCTACCGGCAAAATCCTTAGCGAATCAACTGCTATTCCGGAGAAAAAAGCTATTGTGGAAGCAATACATTCCTTTGAAGGAGAAATCGAACAGATTCCTCCGATGTATTCTGCAATAAGAGTTAATGGCAAACATTTATATGAGCTTGCCAGAGCCGGTAAAGAAGTTGAAAGGAAAAGCAGGAGAGTTAGTATACATAAGACAGAAATCTTGCAAGTTATGTCACCTTATGCAAGATTTTATGTAACCTGTTCCAAAGGTACCTATATACGCACCCTTTGTGCAGATATTGGAAATAAGCTTGGATGTGGCGGGCTTATGGCTGATCTTAAAAGGACAAAGGTGGGTCCCTTTGGGCTTGATACCTGTATCAGTATTGATGAAGCGGCTTCTCTTATGGAAGAAGGTATGCTTAAAGAAAGGCTTCTCAAAACAGATGAAGTATTTAAAGACCTTCCGTCCCTTAATTTTTACGAAAGCGCTGCCAAAAGAGCTGATAATGGCAATGCTTTGTTTCCGGTAGATATAAAGCAGGCTGATTTGCTTAAGGATGGACTTAGTTATCGCATATACGATAAAGATGGCAGATTTTACGGCCTGTATAATTATAATGCGTCCAAAGAGCTCTTAAAGCTTGATAAATTTTTTAAGGAGAACGAATAGTACCTTATGATCTTCCTAAAAAGTATTAACGATTTTCATATAGATGAGCCAACGGTACTTACGCTTGGCAAATTCGACGGTCTTCACATGGGTCACAAAAAAATTCTGGAAAATGTGGCTCAAAAAAAGAACGAAGGTCTCAAATCCGTTATATTCACCTTTGATACCACACCGGCCGATTCTATTTATCATACTGCCACAAGACAGCTTACTACTTTACCCGAAAAAGAGCTTTGTTTTTCCAATGTGGGCATCGACTATTTTCTTGAATGCCCGTTTACCGATGAGATAAGAAAAATGTCTGCACGCGACTTTATACGTATGTGTGTCAGAAATCTTAGTGTAAAATGCTTTGTGGTAGGCACGGATTGCGGTTTCGGTTATAAGCGCAGCGGTAACTGCAGTACTTTACTCAGGTATGCAGAAGAATTCGGTTACGAGACCGTTATAGTAGAGAAAAAACAGTATGAAGGCAGAGACATCAGCTCAACATTTATCAGGGAAGAAATAGAAAAAGGTAATATTGAGAAGGCAAACCTGCTTTTGGGATATCCTTTCTTTATTATGGAAGAGGTTAAAAGCGGTAACAGGCTTGGGCGAACTATAGGTTTTCCCACCATCAACCAGATTCCGTCTCCCAAAAAACTCTTACCACCCTACGGCGTATATGCTTCATGTATAGCGATAGGTGACGATGTGTACAAGGGCGTAAGCAATATTGGTGTTAAACCCACCATTAAAGGGAAAAACGCATTAAGTCTGGAGACAAATATCTTCGATTTTTCCGAAGACATCTACGGAAAAACGGTTCGAGTCAGATTGTATTCATTTATCAGACCGGAAAAAAAATTTGATTCTTTGGACGAGCTTAAGATACAGATTGCTGCTGATGCACTTAAGGCAAAAGAGATTCTCGATAATGTCTGAAAGGAAGGTATGATAAGTTGAAAGAGCTTAGGGATTATGTCAGAAGTATACCTGATTTTCCCCAAAAGGGGGTAATATTTAGGGATATAACTACTGTTATAGGTGATGCAGATGGATTCAGACTTGCCGTTGATACCATGACGGATCTGATAAAAGACATTGATTTTGACGTGCTTGCGGGACTTGAGGCCAGAGGTTTTATTATGGGCGCCCCCATTGCATATAATCTTAATAAGCCTTACATTCTTATCCGAAAAAAAGGAAAGCTTCCCTGGCATACAGTATCCGAAAGCTATGATCTGGAGTACGGAAAAGCCGAGATTGAAATTCATACGGATTCCATAAAGCCCGGACAGCGTGTTGTGCTTGTCGACGATCTGATCGCTACAGGAGGAACACTTGAAGCCGGTGTTAAGCTCGTGGAAAGATTGGGCGGGGAAGTTGCTTGTATTGTGTGTATGACGGAGCTTCCGGCTCTTCGCGGACGTGATAGGTTAAGAGGATATGACATAAGAACGGCAATTTCCTTTGATGGAGAGTGATGCAGGTAAATTAGCGGTTTGAATTTCATTTATACCATGAAAATACTTGACATAACGCCGCTATTTTGATATATTTCCCTTGGATTAATGTAATATTTATGTAACAATTATTGTTATTATGGAGGGTATATAATGTCGAACAAGATCAAAGGAGCTGCATTTGCTACGGCCTTGTGTGCCGGTATATCACTTATGGCTCCCGGCACTGTTTCGTTTGGTGCTCAGACGGTGGCATTCACCAACGCAGGTGCTTCGGCGGCTATAGTTGAGACGTTATCAGAGGTTGACAGCACAAGTGCAGGCGCAGTTTCTGACCTTGCGGAGAACATTGCTCAGGCTAATATATCAGCAGCTTCATTTGGCAGTTATTCAACAAATTCCTCAGGGGAAACCCAGACTATCGCCGAAAAATGCGGATATGAAAATCTTGGTATAGCTTCAACAGACAGTGGCTCTCTTAATATAAGAGAAGAAGCATCAAAGGATTCTGATACGGTTGGTAAAATGAGCGACGGAGCTGCCTGTGAGATTATTTCGGAAGAGGATGGCTGGTATCAGATTGAGAGTGGAAAGGTCAAAGGATATGTCAATGCAGACTATATTTTGACCGGAGAAGAAGCCCTTGCTGCGGCAGAAGAGGAAGCTACCACTTATGCTACGGTTGAAACTACCACGTTATATGCCAGAGAAAAAGCATCCACAGATTCAAAGGTTTTCTATCTCCTTGGTGAAGGAGAAAAACTTGTTGTCCTTAAAGATAAAGGTGAATGGCTCAAAGTTGAAGTGGATGATGAGAAGGTGTTCGTTTCAGCCGATTATGTATCTATTTCTGAAGAGCTCCCCACAGCTAAAACAATTACAGAAGTTAAATACGGAGAGGGCGTTTCCGACGTACGTGTAGCTCTCGTAAACTACGCACTTCAGTTTGTAGGAAATCCTTATGTATGGGGCGGCACATCACTTACAAACGGTGCAGACTGTTCAGGCTTTGTACTTTCAATATTTGCACACTATGGAATAGGGCTTCCCCATTCCTCAAGCGCTCAGTCGGCATATGGTACTAAGATTAATGCTTCTGATGCAAGACCCGGAGATCTTTTCTTCTACGGATCGGGTGGTATTGGTCACGTAGCTATATATATCGGCAACGGTCAGATTGTTCATGCATCAAACCACAGAGATGGCATTAAGATTTCCAATGCATTCTACAGAACTCCAATCTGTGTCAGAAGTTTGCTCTAAATAATATAGAAATATAATTGTCAGCGCGAGGTATTTGTGATATAATACTTCGCGTTGAGTTTTTTGTTGCCCGGGTTCGGTTTTAGGAGACTCCGACCAAGGCCTGATCCGTGGCGTATTAAAAAAAATGGAGGAAAATTAAATGATTAGCAACGAAAAAAAAGCAGAAATCATCAAAGAGTATGGTCTTAGCGATGGTGATACAGGTTCGCCCGAAGTACAGGTAGCTATTCTTACAGAGCGCATTCGCGATCTTACAGAGCACCTTAAAGTAAATAAAAAGGATAATCATTCAAGAAGAGGTCTTCTTAAGATGGTAGGTAAAAGACGTCGTCTCCTTGCATATCTCAAGGATAAGGATATCGAAAGATACAGAAGTCTTATTGAACGCCTCGGCTTGAGAAAATAACACATATGGGAACTTGTCCGAAATACGGATAGTTCCCTGTTCCTATTTATAGGGCGTAAATTTGCCCTTGTTCGAAGTGAAAGGAGAGAAAATGTACAACACTTATTCTATGGAGCTTGCCGGGCGTACGCTCACGGTAGATGTTAACCGCGTGGCTGCACAGGCAAACGGTGCTGCTCTCATGCATTATGGTGAGACCACACTTCTTTGCACGGCAACAGCTTCAGAAAAACCAAGAGACGGGATTGATTTCTTCCCACTTTCGGTAGATTTTGAAGAGCGCATGTATTCTGTCGGCAAAATGCCCGGTGGCTTTAACAAACGTGAAGGAAAAGCCTCTACAAATGCAGTGCTTACTGATCGCGTTATAGATCGTCCTATGCGTCCGCTGTTCCCGAAGGATTACAGAAATGACGTAACTCTTAACAACCTTGTATTAAGCGTTGATCCTGAGTGTCGTCCGGAGCTTGTTGCTATGCTCGGAAGCGCAATAGCTACCTGCATTTCCGATATTCCGTTTGACGGTCCCTGTGCCATGACACAGGTAGGTATGATTGACGGCAAGCTTATATTTAACCCAAATCAGGCAGATTGGGACAACGGAGACCTTCGCCTTTCTGTTGCATCTACAGCTGAGAAGGTTATCATGATTGAAGCCGGAGCAAATGAGATTCCTGATGATGTCATGATTGATGCTATATATAAGGCTCATGATGTCAATCTCAAGATAATTGATTTTATCAATAAGATCGTATCAGAGGTAGGTAAGCCCAAGCATGAGTACGAACATGCTACGCTTCCCGAAGGCATTATGGAGAAAATCACGGAGCTTGTTCCTCCTTCACAAATGGAAGAGGCTGTATTTACAGATGATAAGCAGACTCGTGATGCAAATATCCGTGAGATAACCGACAAACTCGAGGAAGCCTTTGCGGACAACGAAGACTATCTTGCATCGGTAGGTGATGCTGTATATCAGTATCAGAAGAAGACTGTCAGAAAGATGATACTTAAGGATCACAAGCGTCCGGACGGAAGAGCTATTGATCAGATAAGACCTCTTGCTGCAGAGGTTGACATAATTCCTCGCGTACATGGTTCTGCCATGTTCACCAGAGGACAGACACAGATTTGCACCATAACTACCTTGTGCCCCCTTTCCGAAGCACAGCGTATAGATGGTCTTGACCCTAATATTACTTCCAAGAGATATATTCATCAGTACAACTTCCCGTCATACTCTGTAGGTGAAACAAAGCCGTCAAGAGGACCGGGACGTCGTGAGATTGGTCATGGCGCACTTGCGGAGCGCGCACTTCTTCCGGTACTTCCTGCGCCCGAAGATTTCCCGTATGCAATGCGTCTTGTATCCGAGACTTTTGAATCAAACGGATCAACATCCCAGGCTTCCGTATGCGCATCCACTATGTCGCTTATGGCTGCCGGTGTTCCCATTAAAAGACCTGTTGCAGGTATTTCCTGTGGTCTTGTTACCGGTGATGCGGATGATGATTATCTTGTACTTACAGATATACAGGGACTTGAGGATTTCTTCGGAGATATGGACTTTAAAGTTGCGGGTACCACCAAAGGCATCACGGCCATTCAGATGGATATCAAGATTCACGGCCTTACACGTGCCATTGTTGAAGAGGCCATACGTCGTACGCATGAGGCGAGAGATTTTATCCTCGATACCTGTATTCTTCCCTGCATTGATGGGCCCAGACCGGAGGTTGGCAAATATGCACCGAAGATTAAGAATATCACCATTGATCCTCAGAAGATAGGCGATGTGGTAGGTCAGAGAGGTAAGACCATTAATGCTATCCAGGAAAAATGTGGAGTCAAGGTTGACATTGAAGAAGATGGTTTTGTATCTGTAAGCGGTCAGGAGATGACAGGCATCGAAGAAGCTCTCAAACTTATCGACATCATTACCGGAGAATTTGAAAAGGGTCAGATTCTTGAGGGTACTGTTGTTTCTATAAAGGACTTTGGCGCGTTTGTTGAGTTTGCTCCGGGAAAAGAAGGTATGGTGCATATCTCAAAGATTGCAAAAAACCATATCAATCGCGTAGAGGATATCCTTACTTTAGGAGACCATGTAAGGGTTATGTGCATGGGCAAAGATAAGATGGGTCGCTTCTCATTCAGTATGAAGGATGTTAAGCAGGACTATTGATTTTACAGTACATCTAAGCTCGCATTATTGCGGGCTTTTTTTGTTATCTTAATTGTTTGTTGCAATTTGTTAAGAAATCATTTAGAATACTTTAAGTCGGAGCAGACAGCTATGCTGTAAACAAATGGTGCAAGGGAGATCGAGTAAAAATGGCAGAAGAAAGAAGAAAACACAAAAGACTTGAGCTTGACGTTTCGGTAGAAATCGAACGTCTCGACAATGATGGTATTACTACACTGAAATATGCCAATGTTCAGGTGACTGATATCTCTAAGTCGGGTATGGGATTTACATCAAAAGAAAAGCTTGAAGTAGGAAGCTTTTATGATGTTCGTCTTCAGATATGGACAAAGGAGATCATCAGTGCTGTGATTGAAATCGTAAGAAGAGACGGAGATGATCCTTATCATTACGGTTCTACATTTATCGGCATGACGGAAACAGACGCATTGAAAATAGAGATTTACCAGATTTTTAATGAATTTTAAATCAAAAGCTGTCGCATTGCGGCAGCTTATTTTTTGCATTATGGTTTACATATCGATTTAAGATCG
>CAJOOT010000023.1 GCA_905236215.1 uncultured Eubacterium sp. | reverse complement strand
CATCCTCATCGGACTTCTCCGGCTTTTGCTCGGGCTTGTTCTTCTTTTTCTTGTTGTGGCCGATTACGGTGATATCGTCTGCGGAAAGGACTCTCTCCTCCTTCTCGCCGTCTACTTCAACTATAACCTTCACAATCTGCCTTAAAATATTGACGTTTGTAACGTCTCCCGTTTCACCTTCAGAAGTTTCCACTGTATCGCCCACCCGGGGCATTATGGAATTCAAGTGTTCGTACGTCTCTTCCTCGTTTCTCAGGCAACACATCAGTCTGCCGCAGGCACCCGAAATCTTGCTTGGATTTAATGAAAGTCCCTGATCCTTGGCCATTTTGATGGTAACCGGCGCAAAATCATTGAGATAACAGGAACAGCACAATTCTCTTCCGCAGGTACCAAGACCTCCTACTATCTTGGTTTCATCACGTACACCAATCTGTCTGAGCTCAATACGGGTTCGGAAAACAGAAGCCAGATCCTTGACAAGCTCGCGAAAATCCACTCTTCCGTCAGCCGTAAAATAGAATACGGTCTTATTGTTATCGAAGGTGATATCCACACCTGCCAGCTTCATTTCAAGCTCATGCTGCTGTATCTTTTTTTCGCAGATTTTAAAGGCTTCTTTTTCTTTTTCGAGGTTTTCCTGATATTTTTCTTCATCCTCGGCTGTAGCTATCCTCATGATGCCGGTCAGCTCTCCGTCTTCCACAAGGCTATCCTTGACATCTTCTGCCGAAAGTGCCACTTCGCCGTATTCTACTCCCCTTCCGGTCCTGACTATGACATGCATTCCTCTGGTAAGTTCAAGCTCACCGGGATCGTAATACTGAACATTGCCGGATCGCCTGAAACGAACCGCTATAGCTTTTGACATTTAGTTTTATCCTCCAATTTTCAATACAAGGCTTCGCTCGCATTTGCGAACTGTCAGCTCTGATTTTCCTTGATAGTTTCTAAAAGCAGCTCCATAGTGAGCGCAAAATTGACGTTTGCTCTAAGCCTCTCTCTGGCTTTTGCAAGTGCTTCTATGATATTTTCAATCCCCGAATATGACGAGAGATTGGACTGCTTGCGAATCTCCATGACCTCATCTTTAAAGACAAGTCCATCCGGATCCTGAGTGGCCTTAAACCGTAAGACATCCTTATACCACACAGCCAGTATATCAAGATAATCCTCGGGACTGGTCCTGAGCTTGCCCACAGCTTCCACTGCAGAAGCCATCTCATAACTGTCTATATCTCTTACTCTCTTCATGAGTTCTATGGCAGACTCCCGAATCTCCATGAACTCCGGAGACTCTGCCAAAAGTAAAGCCCTGCCTATTACACCCTGTGCAAATGCCGCGCAGATATCGGCTTTTTGCGTGGAAACACCACGCTTTTCTATCAAAAAGCTGCGCACCTTATCATCAGGCACAGGCCTGAACTTTAAAGTGACACACCTGGAACGAATAGTTGGTAAAAGTTTTTCGGCGTTGGTTGTAAGCAACATAATAACGCCGTATTCGGGTGGCTCTTCAAGGGTCTTTAGGAGCGCATTCTGCGCAGACTCATTCATGTTCTGTGCACCCTCTACTATATATATCTTGTAATTTCCGGAGTAGGGCTTTACCGCCATATCCTTAACCAGCCTGTCACGTATCTCATCCACCTTTATTATGCTTCCCTTTTCAGGCGTGATTCTGATTACATCGGGATGAGAATTCGAAGTGCTCTGAGCGCAGGAA
Source organism: uncultured Eubacterium sp. (assembly GCA_905236215.1). Taxonomy (GTDB): domain Bacteria; phylum Bacillota; class Clostridia; order Lachnospirales; family Lachnospiraceae; genus RUG14243. The sequence continues at coordinate 4,751 of CAJOOT010000023.1, read as the reverse complement.
TGGCACTTGCCGCAAGGCTCCACTCCTGCATTTTCGCATTGAAGCGATGCTGCGAACAAACCAGCTACAGTCCTTTTTCCGCAGCCTGTCGGTCCTTCAAAAATATAGGCATGTGCTATATGCTTAACAAGCAAAGAGTTTCTGATATGTGATACTACTTCATCCTGTCCGACGATATCCATATAAGATAACATTTTCATTGTCTCCGTTTCATAACTCTAAGTAATAATATCCAGCAAAAGCCCCTGGATTTCCCCTATTTTGTCCAATATCGAAATATGATCTGACTCATCTTTCATAAGCTCCTGGGCTATGGCATCGAGATTTTCATCTATGAGACGCACTATTCCGTATACTCTGTGCCTTCCTCTCCTGTCCAGAAAGTTTTCACGCGAGAACTCATGTGACCTGTATACCACCTCATTTAAGAAATCCTTTATGAGCTGACGATACTTTTTCATGTCGCGTATATCCATATGCCTGGCCAAAAGATCTCCCTGCACGGAAATATCATTCATCAGGCGATTTATGGTTTCCTGAAGATTAACTTCTTCTATGGCACTGGCCAATGTGAACTTGAAGCTCCCATCCGCAGCCTGAGTCTGCTGTGTTTCTGTCGTCTGCTGTATGGGTGTACTCTGATTAACTTTGATATCCACTTTGCGGATCACCTCCGGTTTGAGCGAGGTATTCTTTGATTCCGGCTATCGCATTGTCCAGGTTCATGTTGTAGAATCGTTTCGTGATGCCGGCCTCCTCTAAACGTATATCGGAAAAATCCTTCTCGTCGGCAAGAAATCTGCGACACATTTCTTCATAATCGGGATTTTTCCTTACCCTCTCTCTCATGAGTGCTCTGGAAAGCCGCTCTCCGTTGTCCAGCGTTATGTAAATCGGAATCACTTTTTCTTTTCCGAAATAATCTCGAAGCTTTTCGTAAGACTCAACCGTACCGATGATGATATAGTCGTTCTTTTCAAGATCCACAGAGCCGTCATCCGCCGTAAAATAATACCACAATCCCTCTGTGGTATCATATGTGCGCATCTCTATGATACAGCCTTCCTCTTCAAGTTTTTTCATCTGTTCAACCGAGCAGAAATGGTATTCCACCCCATCAGTCTCTCCGTCTCTCATTGGACGGGTAGTACAGGTGACCATGGGCTCCACACGCATTTGTGTATCGAGAAGGAGCCTCCTGTATATAGTATCCTTTCCGGATGCGCTTTTTCCAAGTATACATATCAGTCTTCCCATGATCTATTATATACCTCCGGCCTTCAACGATAAACCCTAAAGCCTTTTATCGGCGGCTACTGTCTTCAATCCTTCCTCTGCTCCGCACACCTTCATTCCGGCAGCTTCATACAATCCAATGCGCTCCGGTATATCATCATTGATCAGCTCTCCGGGCGCTACTATCGGACTTCCGGGCGGATAGGTGTATACGAACCCGGCAGATATCTCTCCCACAGCGTCTTTGGGATTCCTTATATGATATGGTGAATCAAAAGCCTCACTCATGGACATCACAGCCTTTGGATGACCCACCGGAAAAACAGGAAATTCCACGCTGCTGCCCGTAAATTCTCCCCCTGCCGCACGCTTCTCAATATCGTTTATGGCATCCGCCAGTCTGTCGAAGCCCTCATCAGTATCTGCTACGGAAGCTATGGCCGTCATATGCCAGGGATCTGACATCTCAAGTTCTATACAGTACTCCCGGGACAATATCTCAAATGCCATCTTTCCGGTGATACCGGCTGTGTCACACATAAATACAAGCCTGGACATGTCATAATCATATGAGCCTTTTGCAAGAGCTTCTTCTTTTGTAAGGATTCTGATTAATTCATTGTCAGCGACCTTTTTGTACAGGTTCTCTATCTTTAATTTCAAATCCTTAAGAAGACTCTCTCCCTGCCGCCTCATCAGCCTGACGGCATCACTTATCCCTGCCATGAGCATATAGGATGGACTGCTTGTCTCAAAAACTCTCAAATACCTCCGGATATTCTCGGAAAACTCCGGTCTGTTATTCATAAGGAGCGCCGACTGGGTAAACGCCGGTAATGTTTTGTGCAGGCTGGTTATCACTATGTCAGCTCCCTTTCGGACTGCTGTCTGCGGAAAATCGGAACTAAATCCAAAGTGGGCTCCGTGAGCCTCATCGCAGATCAGAGTTGCTCCATGCTCGTGGATAACTTCGGATAATCCTTCAACATTATCCACAACACCGTCATAGCCTGCTGATGTAATAACTACCGCTTTGACATCAGGATGTTTTATCAAAGAGTTTTTCAACTGAGATGTGGATAAACATCCTGTTATTCCGGGACTTATCCACGGCTTATCCACATAGTGTACGACCAGCTTACGCAACATGGCTGCGTGATATACACTTCTGTGGCAGCTTCTGTCTATAATAACCTCGGCGCCTTCGGGCAATACAGCAAAAATTGCTGACAAAATACCTACAGTGCTGCCATTCACAAGATAGAACGCTTCCATCGCACCATAGGATTCCGCAGCTTCATCCTGGGCTGCCTTTAAAATACCCCGGGAAAAATGCAAATCGTCAAAGCCTGTAATCTCTGTGATATCAAGAGATGTATCCACTCCCGCCACGGGAATATTCCTCTTATGACCGGGCATATGGAAAGGATACGCGTCGGAATTACCGTATTCTCTCAATTCTTCATGCAGGGACTTTACCATTTTTTTAACCGCTTTCTCTCACGACGCTGTTCTTTTTTCATGCGTCTTAATTCCCTGCGGGACATAACATTGGAGGATCCGGCAGCCCTGTGGGTTTCAAACTTGTGGCGTATTATATAGAAGTTCCTACTTATGTAAACTATAACCACTATAAGAACCACCACACCGGCTGCAACCACTATTCCTATAAGCACCATAGTAAGCGGAATCTCTATGGGTCTGTTGCTTTCATTGCTAACATCTGATGAAGCAGCAGCCCTGTCGGATGGCATATCAAAGGTCTTGGCTGCAAGGTTTTCCATTGTAAGGGCAGCCTTACCTACTATCTTATCGCCATAGGTATATTGCATATATGACTCACCGGTCTCTTCGTCATGGATCATCTGTCCTTTTGTCCCGGAAAAATCTCCGTTCACCGGAAGAATGACCTCCGCAGATTCATCAATGGATATCATGGATTCATCTGTTTCAAAAACCTCTGCGTCCGTATCGAAAAAGCTTTCCTGCGGATCCGAGAATTTGGTCTCGTTTTCGGAGATATTCCATACCCTGAAATTCTCAAATCCCCAATCAAAAAGCGTAGCCGTGTCTGTATAGTGATCGGGCGAATCAGCATTCATAATAACACAGATAAGCGTCATTGAGTTTCTCTGAGCATATGTCACAAGAGTACTGTTTGCAACGGTAGTATATCCTGTCTTTCCGCCCGTGCAGCCGTCATACAGATACTTATCCGTCTTGAGCGGATAAAGCATACTGTGGTGATTTCTAAGGTAAGTGACATCACTGTGTTTATTGGTGGGGGCTATCTCATAGTGGCCTGTACCGCAGATAACGCGGAAAGTCTCATTGTCATAAGCCGCTCGTGAAATGAGAGCCATATCATAGGCCGTTGTGTAATGCTCTTCATCCGGCAATCCGTTGGTGTTGTTAAAATGAGTATTTACGCACCCCAGCTCCGATGCCTTTTCATTCATCATCTGAACAAAGGCTTCTTCACTTCCGGCCACATGCTCACCAATCGCATAAGCACACTCATTGGCGGATTCAAGCAGCATTCCGTAAAGACACTGCTCCATAGTCATCTCTTCACCGACGTCTCTGGCTATGCTTGAACCTTCGGTGCTGTATACGGCTTCTTTTGAAAATGTTACCATCTCATCCAGAGAGCTGTTTTCAATGGCAACAAGAGCCGTCATGATCTTGGTTATGGATGCGGGATAATGCTGTTCATTTGAATTCTTTTCATAGAGTACTGTCCCTGTACTGTAATCCATAAGGATTGCGTTAGGTGCATTGATGCTTACATCCACCGGCCATTCCGCAAGTTCCTGATCTTCTTCTGATGTATCCGGGGAGTCCGTAGCCCCATAGGAAACCAGAGTACCTGCTGCCCCGGCCACCGTAAAGGACAAAATCGCAACCATCACAATCAGAATATGCAGTTTTTTGACCACCTTATAAATAATCTTGTCCATATTCCCGTTTTAAAGATCTGTCCTTCCTTCAAACGCTCTAAGGAGTGTTACTTCGTCAATATATTCGATATCTCCGCCCACCGGAACTCCACTGGCAATCCTGGTCACCCGGATGCCCGTGGGCTTTATAAGCTTACTGATATACATAGCTGTAGTCTCACCTTCAAGATCCGAACTGGTGGCTATGATCACTTCCGCCTTCTCCGACTCTTCCGGGGAAAGCTGTGAAAGCCTGGTCATAAGCTCCTTCAGGCGTATATCTCCCGGTCCGATGCCGTTAAGCGGAGAAACCGCACTATGCAACACATGATATACCCCCGAGTACTTTCCGGTCTTTTCATATGCGGAAAGATCTCTGGGATTCTCAACCACCATAATCTGGGTATGATCCCTTTTGGCATCAGCGCAGATAGGGCATACCTCTTCATCCGTGAGTGTCATGCATTCACGGCAATACCTCACGTTGTCACGAGCTCCTGTCAGAGCACCGGCCAGCTCATGAACCTCGGACTGTGGCATGGCCAATATATGAAAAGCCAGCCTCTGCGCAGTCTT
>CAJOOT010000022.1 GCA_905236215.1 uncultured Eubacterium sp. | reverse complement strand
CCGACGCCGGGACGGTAACGGCTGTAAGCGCATTATTCTCAAAGAAAGCATATGCACCTATCTGTAAAAGTCCGTCATTCAATGTAAGAGATGATAACGCAGTACACCCACTGAACGCTTCGTCAAGCACAGCCGTAACTCCGCCTCCAAGCGTAACGGTCTTGATCGCCGTATCTGCCTTGAACGCCGCTTTTCTAATTACCGTGACACTGTCAGGAACAGTAATATCCGTAAGTCCTTTACAATACATGAATGCATACTCCCCTATCGAAATGACCGAGGAGGGAATGGTCACACCGGTAAGTGACGTCACATGATAAAACGCATAGTCACCTATTTGAGTAACCGTGGACGGTATAGTGTATGAAGTAGCGGTAAGCCCTCTGGGATAGCAGACAAGTTTCGTGCAATCTTTGGAAAAAAGAACTCCCTGGGACACAGTAAACGATGCGTTTGATGAGTCTACCGAAATGGCGGAAAGAAAATTACATCCTCCGAATACGTTTTTTCCGAGAGAATTAACCCCGCTGCCTATGGTAACACCGGTAAGAGATGTATCTCCCGAAAACGCCTCATCACCAATGGAAACAACTGAGGACGGTATTACCACCGTAGTAATATATGGATTGGATGAAAACGCATTATCCCTTATCCTGGTAACCGTAGACGGAACCGTATATGAAGAAGCGTTTTTTCCTTCAGGGTATTCTATAAGAACCGTTTGGGCATAATTAAAAAGAATACCGCCCACCGACTGATATTTATTGTTTGATGCATTGACATTTATGGCGCTTAAAGAACCGCAACCATCAAAGGCTCCGGCCTCTATTGATGTCACTCCCGCCGGGACAGATACACTGGTAATAGTATCATTGTCTGCAAATACCGTGGCAGCAATATCAGTCACCGTGTATTCATCATCTCCCGATTGAACCACTGCAGGAATTGAAACAGCCGTACTACTCTCATTTCCCGAGTACGAAACCAAGGTAACGGTGGCATTGTCTGAATTTACGGTATATGTAAAATCACCATACTTCCCGGAAGCTGCAAATGCCTCATCTGCAGAAAACGCATTAACAAGAGCCACTGTCATACAAACGCATACAACAGCGGCAAGTACTCTCTTAAACCTTCTTTTCATGACATAAACTCCTTTGACCAATACATTATTTGTCGAGAATCTTTTTGAGCTCCTCCATAAATGTATTGACATCTTTGAACTCCCTGTATACAGACGCAAAACGAACATATGCCACCTGATCGAGATCTTTGAGCCTTCTCATAACAAGCTCACCTATATCCGTACTCTTAATCTCTTTTTCTTCGGATGAATAGATGGCATTTTCAATCTCATCAGTAAGATCCGTAATCTGTGCAGCAGATACAGGTCTCTTATGACAAGCCCTTATAATACCGCCTTCAATCTTAGAGCGTTTGAACTCTTCGCGGGTGTTATCTCTCTTGATTACGATGAGGGGAATCGTCTCCACCTTTTCATATGTGGTAAATCTTTTGCCGCAGGCATCACACTGTCTTCTCCTGCGGATAGAATTGTTGTCATCAGCAGGTCTTGAGTCAATAACTCTGGTGTCTTCTCCACTGCAAAACGGGCATTTCATACTTTTTCCTCCTTGTAATATATGCCGGCATGACGCCTCAGCTCATAAGCCTTGTAGCGTGCTGCTGTCTAAACGTTAAACCGGAACAAAATAACATCTCCGTCTTTGACTACGTATTCTTTTCCTTCCAGACCAACTATACCTTTTTCTTTTGCCGCAGACAACGACCCACAGTCAAGAAGATCCTGATAATTGACTACTTCTGCACGGATGAAGCCACGTTCGAAATCCGTGTGAATCTTGCCCGCTGCCTGAGGTGCCTTGGTGCCCTTTGTAATGGTCCAGGCGCGGCACTCATCTTCTCCCGCAGTAAGAAAACTGATAAGTCCGAGCAGGCTGTAACTTGCTTTAACAAGTTTATCCAGTCCGGACTCCGAAAGACCCAGGTCTGCCAAAAATTCAGCTTTGTCATCGTCGTCAAGCTCCGCTATTTCTTCTTCTATGGCCGCACAGATAACAAATACTCCCGATCCCTCTTTGTCTGCAGACTCTCTGACAGCCCGAACAAACTCATTGGAAGCCCCGTCATCAGCCAGATCATCCTCCGTAACATTGGCCGCATAAATGGTGGGTTTTGCTGTAAGAAGGTTGATTTCCTTAAATGTGGCAGACAGTTCCTCATCCTCCGGCACTTCGAAGGTCTTTGCCATCTTTCCACTCTCAAGATGTGCCTTTATATTTTCGAGCATTTCAAGCTCTTTGGCAGCTGACTTGTCCATGCGTGCGCTCTTAGCGGTTTTTGCAATGCGACGCTCTAATATTTCTATATCTGAAAAAATGAGTTCAAGATTAATAGTCTCTATATCTCTGGCGGGATCAATAGATCCGTCAACATGCACGATGTTTGAATCCTCAAAGCACCTGACCACGTGAACAATAGCATCTACCTCACGAATATTAGCCAAAAACTGGTTGCCCAGACCCTCTCCCTTGGACGCGCCCTTTACAAGACCAGCTATATCCACAAACTCAATAACTGCCGGAGTAACCTTTTTCGTATTGTAAAGCTTGCCGAGCTTAACTATCCTCTCGTCCGGTACGGACACCACACCAACGTTTGGATCTATGGTGGCAAAAGGATAGTTTGCCGCCAAAGCGCCAGCCTTCGTGAGTGAATTAAACAATGTAGACTTTCCAACGTTGGGAAGACCTACGATTCCTAATTTCATTTTCTATATATCTCCTTCTAAAAGTATTGATTGTACTTTGTTTTTCAATCATATGCGACACAATGGTCGCAGACTTTTGTATATTACCACATT
>CAJOOT010000021.1 GCA_905236215.1 uncultured Eubacterium sp. | reverse complement strand
GAATAGTAATAAAAGTGATCGCTTAAGTATTCATCCGCAGGAACTTCCTTTTCGTTTACTTCGCGTATGAGAAGGTTTAGCTGAGAAGGATCATCTGTGAGTGTAGCTGATGCTACGATAAGTTCGTGTATACTACTTGGCAATATGTATAAATCATTACCAAGTTCATCAGCTATGCGCTTTAATACACCCGGATATAGTATTACGGATGCGCCGTACATCTTTTCGTTGGTGGTGAGCACATAGAGAAGGGGAGGACTGGAGCAAAAAACGTCGTCTTTGGAATCCGAAGGGAGCTCTATACCTGCATTTTGCAGGAACTCACCCATACTGAAGAAATCGGGACTAAAGAGGAGTGAGGTATTGGTGCAGGCTGTTTTATATAGTGTTTCAGTATTTACACCCCACATCTGAGCTATTGAAGAATCCACCACGATTGATCCGCGTTCTCCGTGAAATGACGGTATATAAAAGTAGAAGATGACAGCCAGATCCAGGAACGGCATCCAGGGTACTGTTTTAAGGAGTTCTTCATTGTGGTCACGGCTGATGAGCTTAAAGCAAATATTGTCCTTACAGCTTTCAAATTCATTGAAATGACTAAAGTCAACGTTCTCCGAAATTCGACTGTTTTCGTATATGTTGATGATTTCGGAAAAAATGCTGTCTACAGTACGTCCGTCGAGGTATTCTTCGTAATATGAATTAAGATAAATGGTAGGTGATATGCTGGCACCGAAGGGTGTTATGACCAGACCTTGAAGCATTGTGGAATTATTCTTTCGCACATTATGTAAACTTACATCCGCTGTGCCTTCAAGGGTGCATTTAGCGAGTTTCAGAAGTTCATCCTGAAACGCCTCGTATCCATCAATATTGTTGTAATCGTTCATGTTCTCTCCTATTTAAGGAAAAAGCAGTCTGACGATGTCTGTTTGGGGAAAATGAGGCGAATGCCTCTCCGGAAAAAACCCGGGAAACAGCCGATAACCGGATTCGAACCGGTGACCTATTCATTACGAGTGAATCGCTCTACCAACTGAGCCATATCGGCCTATCCTGCACGAAATATAAGCATTACCGTTTCGGACACTCGACTATTATAACTATAAAACTGTGTTATTGCAACCAAAATTTGGAGAATTTTTTGGTGAGTTTTTAGTGTTATTATGTTATAGTATTATTCGGTGTCAACAGGCGTAATGTTGACTTCTGAAGGAGATTGTTATGGCTATAGCTAAAAAGCCGGTTACCGGCATGAAGGATATCCTCCCTGAGGAGATGGATATCCGGGATTATGTTGAAAATGTCATCAAAGAAACGTACCGATCCTACGGATTTACCCCTATTGAGACTCCGTGTATGGAAAATATCGGAAATCTCACCATGAAACAGGGCGGTGAAAATGAAAAACTCATATTTCGAGTATTAAAGCGAGGAGAAAAGCTTAAACTCGAAGAAGCAAAGACTGCCGATGATGTGGCAGATCTTGGTATGCGCTATGATCTGACCGTGCCTTTGGTGCGTTATTATTCAAATCATGCCAACGACCTCCCTGCGCCGTTTAAGGCACTTCAGATAGGAAGTGTATGGCGTGCAGACAGGCCGCAGAAGGGCAGATATCGTCAGTTTACCCAGTGTGATATAGATATTATCGGAGATGCCACCAATATGGCCGAGATCGAGCTTATTGGAGCTACCACCACTACGATGGGAAAACTGGGGTTTAAAGGTTTTGAAATCAGAATTAATGACAGACGCATCCTTAAGGCCATGGCGGCTTACAGCGGCTTTGAAGAAAAGGATTATGACGATATCTTTATTACTTTGGACAAGATGGACAAGGTGGGTACAGACGGAGTAAGAGACCTTCTTCTAAATGATGGTTATTCCGAGACTTCGGTTGGCAAATACCTTGATCTTTTCGAAGCACTTGAAGATAAAAAGGGCGTAGCTGAAGGAGTATCACTTATAGCGGATAAGCTTGGAGATTTTCTTGAAAGCGGTGTATCTGAGAGTTTAAAGGAGATTGCAGCCTGCGTCAACGCCACAAGAAATGCGGATTTTGAACTGGTATTTGATCCCACTTTGGTGCGCGGTATGTCATATTACACAGGAACCATCTTTGAAATAGCGGTGCCGGAGCTCGGTATCAGCTGCGGCGGCGGAGGAAGATACGACAGGATGGTAGGTCAGTTCACGGGACAGGATGTGCCCGCTTGCGGATTTTCCAT
>CAJOOT010000020.1 GCA_905236215.1 uncultured Eubacterium sp. | reverse complement strand
TCCGGTGCTTCCACTGTCCAAAAGAATTTTCTTTCCGTTAAATTCTATCATTATTGAAAGTCCCCATTCCGAGATCAACCTCTCGTCATCGGGACTTTTGGTATTGTCTATTAAAACCGTAATCTTCATTGCAATTAACTATTCTCCGTACTCTGAACGTACATTACCTGTAAAACCGTCTTCTATCATGCCTACCATGACCGGGACAATCTCAGGATCGAACTGTGTTCCGGAATTTGATTTTAGCTCATCAATTATCATTTCAAGACTTAAGGGATCTCTGTAGCTTCTTCTGGAACTCATGGCATCATAGGCATCCGCCACACATATTATTCTGGCAAATGTTGGTATTGCCTTTCCTTTAAGCCCATCAGGATATCCGTTTCCGTCATATCTTTCATGATGCCAGTGAGCACCTGCGGAAATATACGGAATAGCCGTAAAATTTTTGAGCATCTCGACGCCCTTTTCGGGATGAGTTTTAATGATTGCAAATTCTTCCTCCGTGAGTTTTCCGGGTTTTGTAAGGATGTTGTCTGCAATGCCTATCTTTCCGACATCATGAAGGAGAGCCTCATAATACAATGTAGTCTGATCGTCCTCATCAAGCCCAAGTCTTTTTCCAATCTCCCGGGAATATACGGCGACTCTTATGGAATGGCCTCTGGTATATGGATCCTTCGCATCGATGAAGCTGGTAAACGTCCTGATAGACTGCTCCACCATCAGCAAATCTCTCCTCCTGAGAAAATTTATCTTTTCAACATCTGCATTTGACCTTAAGAATGCTACAAATGAGATCAGCCAGATGATGACCATCAACATCAGGATATAGAAAAACGGTTGCTTGGTAGGCTCCCTCACAAGCTTTCCGGTAACGGTAGCGGACTTAAGCTGCATAAGACCGTCCGAATAAATAACAGCGCCAAATGTAGCCGGATCGTCATTACGGAAAATCTCCGTAAACTCGTCCGGGGTAAATGCAAGGGAGTTATTGTCAACGACGAATTCTCCGTTCCAGGAACTGTCTATGGCGTATACATCGGAAAATTCCACCTCTACCTTCCAGTCTGCAAGCCGCAATCCGGTATTATTGTATATCTCAAAGTCATATTGTGCCCCGGTAGACATACCCGGATAAATAGAATCATCCTCCCAGATTTTATCATCACGATTCCCCATGGTGATACTTATACCGTTTACGTCTGCGCTGATATTGTCACCGGCAAAATTGAACCGCCTAATCTTCTGCGACTCGGTAATCGAAAAAAGCATAAATGCAGAAAAGGCAATCAGTATGGCTGCGCCCAGTATAAGGTGTATCTTAAATTCTCTCTTATTAAATAACTTTTTCATATTCAATGTTTCCCCGATTTTGAGGTTATTCTCTCTCTGAAAATTCTATCTCATTCTCAGTCATCTTTGTGATGCGCGCCAGACTGGTCAAATGATATCCCTGGGAACGCAGCTCATCTCCCCCTCCCTGGAATTCTTTTTCGATGCATATACCTATACCTGCTACGGATGCACCCGCCTGCTCGCATATATCCAGCAGCCCTCTCATGGCTTTTCCGTTGGCAAGGAAGTCATCTATCAGGAGCACCCTGTCTTTTTCGGAGAGAAACTTTTTTGAGATGGTCACATCATAATCTCTTCCGTAGGTAAATGAATGCACCTTTGATGTATACACATCACCTTCAATATTTTTGCTCTTGGCCTTTTTGGCAAAAACCACCGGCACATTAAAGTGAATGCCCGTAAGGCTGGCTATCGCTATACCCGATGCCTCTACGGTAACTATCTTCGTAATACCTTCATCCTTGTAAATCCTGTAAAACTCTTCCCCGATGCTGTTTAAAAGACTTACATCCAGTTGATGATTTAAAAAAGAATCAACCTTAAGTACATCGGTATCACGTACCAATCCGTCCTTCCGTATCCTGTCCTCAAGTAGTTTCATCACGCATTCCTCTCACATATCTCTCTGGCTACATATACTCCGCTGGCTGACGCATGAGAAAGCGAGTGTGTAACCCCCGAGCCGTCTCCTATAACAAACAGATTCTTATGGCAGGGTTCAAGCTTGTCGGAAAGCTCCACCTCCATATTGTAGAACTTGACCTCAACACCGTAAAGCAGGGTATCATCATTTGCCGTACCCGGTGCAATCTTATCCAGGGCATATACCATCTCTATGATGGCATCAAGTATTCTTTTGGGGAGTACCAGACTAAGATCTCCCGGTGTAGCGGAAAGAGTCGGGCGCACTGTGCCCTCATCAATACGCTTCTGTGTTGATCGTCTTCCTCTCTCAAGGTCTCCGAAACGCTGAAGGATGACTCCTCCTCCCAGCATATTGGAGAGTCTGGCAATGCTCTCACCATATCCGTTTGAATCCTTGAACGGTTCAGAAAAATGCTTCGATACCAAAAGCGCAAAGTTTGTATTACCCGTCTTAAGATCTTCGCCTTCAAAGGAATGACCGTTTACTGTGATGATTCCATTGGTGTTTTCATTAACAACAGCGCCCCTTGGATTCATGCAAAAAGTGCGAACCAGATCCTCGAACTTTTGTGTGCGGTAGACTATCTTTCCTTCATAGAGTTCATCGGTAATATCTGAAAAAATCTCCGCAGGAAGCTCAACTCTGACGCCGATATCCACCCTGTTTGATTTTGTGGGTATCTTAAGCTCTTCACAGATTCTTCCCATCCAGGAACTTCCGGATCTGCCGACGGATACGATACAATATGTACATTCGTCCTTTTTTTCATCTTCTCCGTAATTTACAATATATCCGGAATCCGTCTTTTCTATGTTGTTGACTTTGGTCTCAAATTTAAAGTCCACTTTGTCTTTGAGTTTGTCATAGAGATTCTCAAGGACAATGTAGTTGATATCTGTACCCAGATGACGTACGGATGCTTCAAGAAGGGTAAGACCGTTCTGCATACATATCTTTTTGAGCGGAGTTCCCGCCGTCGAGAAAAGATGTGTATCCTTTCCGCCGTTGGATGTATTGATATCATCCACGTAGTTCATGAGCTCAAGTGCCTTGTCTCTGCCTATGAATTCATATAAAGATCCGCCGTAGTCATTGGTGATGTTGTACTTTCCGTCAGAAAAAGCACCCGCTCCGCCAAAGCCGTTCATTATGGAACAGACCTTGCAGCCGATACATGACTTAACCTTTACCCCGTCTATGGGACAATGTCTCTTCTTCAGTTCATATCCGGATTCGATTACGGAAATCTTTAGGTCCGGGTTTAGCTTTATGAGTTCGTAAGCCGAGAATATCCCTCCGGGACCGGCTCCTATGATAACTACATCGTAATGCATGGTTTTCCCCCATTTATACATATTAGCGATATGCGAAAGCCATCAACTTTTATCACACAATCACCTCACAAATTCTAACAGATACAATATGAAAATGCAACGAAGCCAAAGGAGGTACCGACTCCTTATCGGTACCTCCCGCTTTTTACAATACCTGTATTTCAGGCTCTGTATCCCATCAGATATTCATCAACCTGACCTGCCGCGGATCTTCCTTCATATACAGCCCATACCACAAGGGACTGACCCCGATGCATATCTCCGGCAGCAAACACACCCGGAACTCCGGTATCATATGCGCCCTCAGTGGTTTGCACAACACCACGGGACGTAAGGGACGTTCCGAAAGCCCTAGCCGTATAGGGTTCGCACCCCGTAAATCCGGCAGCTATAAGGAGAACATCACAGGGAATAATCTTCTCCGTCCCCTCTTTCATGACAAGTTTTCCTTTTTCAAAGCCCACATTTACTATTTCAATCTTTGTGAGCTTTCCTCTTTTATCAGTAATATAGCTTTTAACAGTGGTCTCATAGATACGGGGATCTTTTCCAAACACCTCTATGGCCTCTTCGTGACCGTAATCCGTCTTTTTGACCTTGGGCCATTCCGGCCATGGATTGGACGAAGTGCGCTCCAAAGGAGGTTCCGGCATCATCTCCAATGCAGTAACGGATGCGGCTCCCAGACGTATTGAGGTACCGATACAGTCGTTACCGGTATCTCCGCCTCCAACGACCACCATATGCTTGTCCTTTATCTTTCCGTATTTAGAGGGAAGTTTTACGCTTTGGGCATCTGCTTTGTCAGCTTTTAACACAGACCGGGTAACATCCGAAAGGAAATCCACCGCGTAATATATACCCTTTATCTTTTCGGTATCTGCGCCCTCTAAGCTTCTGGCCTTTTTGGCTCCGCAGCACAGAATCACCGCATCATATTCCTTCTTTAAATCCTCTGCGCTTATATCAACACCCACATTAATACCGGTCTTAAAAACAATACCTTCATCTTCCATAAGCCTGCGGCGTCTTTCAATTACGGACTTATCCAGTTTCATGTTTGGAATGCCAAACATGAGAAGACCTCCCACATTCTCTTCTCTCTCATATACTGTCACCGAATGACCTCTTTTGTTTAGAGTATCCGCCGCCGCAAGTCCTGATGGTCCGCTTCCGACTACCGCCACACTTTTTCCGCTCCTTACAGCAGGAATAACAGGTTTTATATAACCTTCTCTAAAGGCTGTCTCTATCAGAAACAATTCGTTATCGTGCGCCGTTACCGGATCTCCATCCTGCCCGTTGATACATGCTTTCTCACAAAGCGCCGGACATACTCTTCCTGTAAATTCGGGAAAATTGGACGTCTTTAACAGTCTGTGTACAGCCGGTTGATATTGACCATTCCACAAATCGTCGTTGTATTCGGGAATGAGGTTGTGTAAGGGACAGCCCGTCACCATACCGCTCAACACCATCGCCGACTGGCACATCGGTACTCCGCAGTTCATACAGCGTGCAGCCTGTTCTCTTCTCTCATCGACTTCAAGATATTCGTGGAATTCAAGAAAGCCTTTAATCCGCTCTTTGGGCTCTATATCTTTATTGTTTTTTCTTTCATAATCAAGAAATCCTGTAACCTTACCCATTGGAAACCTCCTTAAATGCCTCTAATACAGCGTTTTTTCGTGATATGCCCTGCTCCTCATATTTCGATATGGTGCTGAGCATCCTGTGATAGTCATTCGGTACCACTTTCTTAAAATCAGGAAGATAGGATTCAAAATCATCAAGGATTTGCTTTGCCTGCTCGGAGTTTGTATGGTTTACATAATCCTCTAATATTTCTCTCAATTCGGCGATATCGTATTTCTCCGTTACCTCTTCAAGGCGAACCATGTCCTTGTTTGTCCTCAGGTACAATGTATGTGAAGTATCAAGAACATAGGCTATTCCCCCACTCATACCCGCAGCAAAATTCTTTCCTGTAGATCCCAATATAACCGCTCTTCCGCCTGTCATATATTCAAGACCGTGATCTCCGCAGCCCTCGCACACGGCAATAGCTCCCGAATTTCTTACGCAGAATCTCTCTCCTGCCTGACCACAGATATAAGCTTTTCCCGAAGTAGCACCATAAAGAGCCACGTTACCGATAATGATATTGTCCTTTGCGGAAAAAACAGAGCGTTCAGGCGGCACTACCGTGAGCTTTCCTCCGGACAAGCCTTTTCCGAAGCCATCGTTTGCATCGCCCTCAAGGCGGATTGAAAGTCCCTTGGGAATAAAAGCTCCAAATGACTGACCTCCTCCTCCAAAAGCTTTGACCTCAAATGAATCATCCTTCAGAGTGTCTCTATATACTGCGTTGATCCTGCTGCCCAGGATAGTTCCGAATGTTCTGTCCGTACTTGAAATGTGAGCTTCTACTGTTTTTCCGGAGGGCTTTTTCTTTCCTTCAATCTCATCCTTAAATGCCGGAATAAGAACTCTTTCGTCTATACTGTTTTCAAGCTTGAAATCATACTTATTCTGCTTATCGTAGCTGTAGGAGATGCCGGCATCGGGCACACCTCCCAGGATGGAATCAAGATCCGCTAGCAACCCTCTGTCCGTAATGTTTACATCGCGTACTTTCAGACAATCCGTACGCCCCACCATCTCATCTACTGTCTTGAAACCAAGTTCAGCCATGACCTCTCTTAAGTTTCTTGCGATAAACAGCATGAAATTCATCACATGCTCCGGCTTGGCCGCAAATCGTTTTCTCAACTCCTCATTCTGCGTAGCAATACCCACCGGACATGTATCCTTGGAACAAACACGCATCATCATGCATCCCATGGCTACGAGAGGCGCCGTGGCAAAGCCAAATTCCTGAGCTCCAAGAAGAGCCGCAATCGCTACATCCTTTCCGCTCATAAGCTTTCCGTCAGTTTCAAGGATTACCTTGTCTCTTAAGCCATTTTCTATAAGACTCTGGTGAGCTTCCGAAATTCCAAGCTCCCACGGAAGTCCCGCATGATGGATTGATGAAAACGGTGCTGCTCCCGTTCCGCCGTCATAGCCCGATACAAGTATCGTTGATGCACCGGCTTTTGCCACACCGCAGGCAATAGTTCCTACGCCTGCTTCGGATACGAGTTTAACTGAAATATCCGCCCCGGTATTTGCATTCTTAAGGTCAAATATAAGCTGTGCCAGATCCTCGATTGAATAGATATCATGATGCGGCGGCGGTGATATGAGTGAAACTCCGGGTGTCGAGC
>CAJOOT010000019.1 GCA_905236215.1 uncultured Eubacterium sp. | reverse complement strand
TACATACAGATAATCCAATCCGCTGTTATTGTATTCAGAAATAAGTTCTGCAATGTCTTTTTTTAATTTGTTCTTTTTTTCGTTATAGCCGAAATATGCAACGCCATCTTTTAGGTAAAGACACGCGTTTAGATGTTTCATTGCCATCAGATTCTTCCTTTCGTCGAGGGAATCCCTTTAACCCTGGGATCTAAGGAAACAGCTTCCTTCAATGCACGAGCAAAGCATTTAAACAGTGCTTCTGCCACATGATGAGAATTACCTCCGCTTAATACTTTAAGGTGAAGGTTCATTCCGGCGCTGTATGATACAGCATAAAAGAATTCTCTTACAGTTTCCGTTTCAAAGTTTCCGATTGATTCCGCATCAAACTGAGCATCAAAAACAAAGAACGGTCTGTCACATAGATCTATAGCGCAAAGCACAAGCACTTCATCCATGGGAAGAATAAAATGTCCGTAACGCGTAATCCCCATTTTATCGCCAAGAGCCTCTTTAATGGCGCTGCCCAATACGATACCGCAATCCTCTACTGTATGATGTGTATCAACATCAAGATCTCCCTTTGCTTTGAGTTCCACATCAAAACATCCGTGACGACCGAACGCATCAATCATGTGATCAAAGAAACCGATACCCGTATCAGTGCTGACTTTTCCATCGCCATCCAGGTCTATCTTAAGAGTAATGTCAGTTTCCTTGGTCGTTCTTGTGATATTGGATATTCTGTTCATCTTCTTTCCCCCATTATCAGTTGTCGATTTTTCTGACTTTTATGGAATTGGCGTGAGCCGTAAGTCCTTCAGCATTTGCAAATGCGATAATATCATCCGCTGCATTGAGTAGAGCTTCTTTGGAATAAGAAATAACGCTGGTTTTCTTGATAAAATCATCTACCGAAAGCGGCGAAAAAAATCTGGCTGTTCCGCTTGTAGGAAGAACATGATCCGGCCCTGCGTAATAATCGCCCAAAGGTTCACTGCTATATGCACCAAGGAAAATAGCTCCTGCATTTCTTACCATGGTCATGGTTTGCATAGGATCTTTTGTCATAATTTCCAAGTGTTCCGGAGCGATCTCATTGACCACATCAACTGCCTGTTCAATAGTTTCGGTGATAACTGCTGCTCCGTGATCACTAAGAGATTTTTCAATAATCTCATGTCTCTCAAGCACCTTAAGAAATTCGTCGATTTCTTTAAAAACATTATCCGCAAGTTCTTCGGACGTTGTAACCAAAATGGAACTTGCCATTTCATCATGCTCCGCCTGAGAAAGCAAGTCCGCAGCAACATATTTAGGGTCTGCCGTTTCGTCGGCAAGAACCGTGATTTCGGATGGTCCGGCCACAGAATCAATGCTGACCTGACCGTAAACAGCTTTCTTGGCAAGAGCAACAAAAATATTGCCGGGTCCAGTGATTTTGTCCGTCCTGGGGATACTTTGTGTACCGTAAGCCATTGCTGCAATAGCCTGAGCGCCACCTGCCTTATAGATTTCATCAGCACCGGCAAGATCAGCTGCAACAAGAGTGGTGGAATAAACTTTTCCGTCTTTTCCGGGAGGTGTACACATTATAAGTCGTTCTACGCCTGCCACCTTTGCGGGAGCAATGTTCATAAGGACACTTGACGGATATGCTGCTTTTCCGCCCGGAACATATACTCCGGCTATTGAAAGCGGTGTAATGCGCTGTCCCAAAATAACGCCGTCTGCTCTTTCTGTAAAGAAGCTTTGACGAAGCTGCTTTTCATGGTAATCCCGTATGTTATGTAAACTGCGTTTCATAACTTCAACAAGGCCGGGATCGACATTTGCATATGCTTCTTTTATCTCTTCCGCTGTAACTTTTATGTTATCTTTTGTAAGATCTACACCGTCAAATCTTTTTTCGTATTCAAAAAGTGCCTTATCTCCGTTTTCTTTCACATCGGAAATAATGGCAGCCACCGCCTCCTCCTGCTCCTTATAAGGATCAGCAGTACGATCAAGGAGTTTGGCAAGTTCTCCGTTTTTCACCCGATCAAAAGTAATCTTTCTGATTTCCATATTTTATAAACCATTCCTTCCGAAAAACAAAATCAATCGTTCTCTCTTACCGCCTTTTCAAGGCTCTTTATGATACGTGTTATTCTCTCGTTTTCCATACGCATTGAAACCTGGTTTACAACCATTCTGGCCGAGAGCGGACATATTTCTTCCAAAACCTTAAGCCCGTTTTCTTTTAAAGTGCTTCCTGTTTCCACAATATCTACAATAACTTCGGATAGACCTACGATAGGAGAAAGCTCTATTGAACCGTTAAGTTTAATAATCTCTACTGTTTGCCTTTTTTTGTTGTAAAAATAATCCTTTGCGATTTTAGGATATTTGGTGGCAACACGTATCTGCTCATAATGAGATAGCAGATCCTTTGCGCTATCGGGTCCACACACACACATCCTGCATTTTCCAATATCAAGGTCAAGCACTTCGTAAATATTACGACCTTCTTCCATTATGGTATCTTTTCCGGTAATGCCGATATCAGCCGCCCCGTATTCCACGTAAGTAGGTACATCAGGGCCCTTTGCAAGGAAAAACCTCATTTTGAGTTCTTCATTAACAAATATAAGCTTCCTTGTGTTTTTATCGTCAATGCCTTCGCATGTAATCCCGGCTTTTTCAAAGATCTGCATTGTCTTATCTGCCAGGCGACCCTTTGTAAGGGCTACTGTAAGATATCTCATATTAACCGTCCCGTCTGACAAGCTCAACATACAGCCCGTCTTTACGTAATTTTTCCGCTTCTTTTATCTTTTCGGAAAGATTTTCATTGTTATATTCAAGTCTTGTCGTCTCTTTAATATCAAAATTACCCTGCTTATTTCTGATAAGCCCAAGTAACAGATCATCCGACATTATAACGCAACCTACAGCAGGTGTATCCTTTCCGAAATTAGATACCAGCCTGTCATAACGTCCTCCTTTTGCTATGGGTCTGCCAAAGCCATATGTATATCCGTCGAATATTATCCCCGTATAATAGTCATAAGGATTGATAAGCCCCAAATCAAAAGAAATGTATGATTCTACTCCGTAACTCTTTAAAATATCATAGGTATCGCGAAGTCTCTTTATGGCTTTTAATGCATCAGGATAATCCAAAACCGTCTGTGCCGCTTCATCAAGCATGTCAACGCCACCGATAAACCCGGACATGGAATCAAACGCCTTAAAAATTTTATCAGAAACATCAAGGCTCTTCAACAATTCAATAGCCGCAAAAAAATTCTTCGCACAGATAAAATCGCGAACATCTCTTGTATTTTCTTCGGAAAGACCGGCCGCATCGCAAAGTGATGAGAAAAAAGATGTATTTCCGACAGCTATTTGAAACTCTTCAAGACCGGCAGCCAAAAGGCAACGAATAGTAAGTGCAATAACTTCGGCATCCGCTTCCGCAGAATCGTCGCCAATCAGTTCGGCGCCCAACTGTGTGGATTCTTTAAGCCGTCCCTGGTACTCGGAATTGTTGATAAATGTACTTCCTCTGTAGGAAAACCTCACTGTAGACGACTCTTCGGAATAATATTTCGCATAGCTTCGGGCTATGGAAGGCG
>CAJOOT010000018.1 GCA_905236215.1 uncultured Eubacterium sp. | reverse complement strand
GACTCCTTCATACGCAGGTATTTCTCCCCGCTTTCAAAGGCATCGATCTTGTCCTTCATGAGCTTCATGCGGAACAGAAGTTCCGACCGGTCTATTATCTCCTCAAACATCGGCAGCTGCGTCCTCAGTAATGGCAGAGATCCGTCTTAAGGCATCCTCTAATTTTGCAGCCTTCTTCCTCTCAAAAAACACCGCCGATACCGAAGGATGGTATCAGCGGCATATTGATTTTATGGAACTGTATATTATGCGGTCTTCTTGCCGGCAAGTTCCCTTACGGTTTCGATCGAAAGACCGGTAACCTCTGCGATATCTTCAAATGAGCCAAGACCTTTTGCTATCATATTCTGCGCATCCATTATAGCTCTCTTATGTTCGCCACGCTGTTCACTTTCTTTTTTCAATTCCTCCATAATCGCACACATTTCACTCACTCCTTTCGGATCTTCCTTTAAGTATCTTGTTCTGTCTGCTATTTCATTAAAATACATATCGTCAGCATTTGTACAGCGGAAGTCATGCATTAGCTTTCCTATGTCTGTGCTGTCATCGTTGTACGCACCATTTACATAAAGAATATGTGTCTTACCGCCAAGTGTCGTATTAGTCTCATCATCCCGGTAACTGTACCTGTGAACAGGCTTCCCATCTCCGATCTGGTCGGCTTCCGTGACAAAGATCACATATGTTTTCGGCAGAGATACAAATTCATCATTCCTTGACATATGTTCCGTATTCATTGCTGCCATATGATATTCTGCACGTTCCGGTGCAGCGCCTTCATCCGATCGTTCGATCTCTATATTATATGTGCGACCTCTGCGTCCCGAACCGTGGGTACCACGTATTTTCAGGTGTTATCTAAGTTTACTGAGTCCCTCGTAGTCTCTAAAAGCTCGCTAAAATGCTGTAATCAGCGTATAATGACAATATTTTTCGTGACAGATTCGTGACAAAACCAATTACTGTTGATAGTCTGAAGACACGCCGCCAGTATTCCTTATTATTCTTGATCAAATGAATAGATTGACATGATCTGCATACGACCCGACGGCTGGTCGTATATCGTAGCCTTTACTTTTGTGCCTATCTCAAAGGTATCTTTTTTGCTGTTAAAAACACATTTCGGAGCTTCTTCCCCTATATTCAGAAATTCGTAATCTATATGCCCAAACATTGATGCGGACAATATCAAAGGGAACTTGATCCTGTCTTCATCCACGCAGGCGAGATGTAGATTGTGAAAATGAAGTGCAGTCTCGTTTCTTTCGTCATCAGATATTACAAAGTCCGGTATCCTAAACACCGGAGTCTCGGAACCTGATCCACCGAACCCGCCCAAGTGATACAGGAAATTCTCGCATCTCTCAGCATCTGGGAAATAGTCTTTTAATAAAAGATCGCCCCTCGTCCATACGGGCATGATGGCACCGGTATCTATTAAAGTATCCAAGTTACCAGTATCGGTTTTAGTCGTCAATACAGGACGGACATACACCTTATTCAGCTGCTTTGTAATACAAAACCCCATCCGTTACTCCTTCCAACGAGCCTTCTTCTGTGTTGACAACATACAGACCTTCCCCTAAATGCTCGTGCATATATTTGCTCACGCTTCCCGATGGAATGACAGCGACAAGAGTTCCACCTAAAAAAGTGGCTTTATCGTATTGTCCGTCCTTAAACGCAAGCCAAGTATCCGGAAACAGCCCCACTGCTTTGTCCCAAGACAGATGACTTCCGATGTAGGGATTAGGTGATTGTTTTCTTGATGACTTTACTGCTTGCATATAATCATCCCCCTGTGAACTGATCTTCAGTCTCTTTATTATCATAACACGTGTTAGCCATTATTGCACTTTTTTCTTAATATTCTCTACGCTCTTTGCTTTGAACGTCACATAAGGACTGGTTCATAGGCATTCGTTTAACAGAGAACAAGCAAAATCGTATCTGGTTCACTATGAGTAGAAGGAATAAAATGGCATGAAAAAAGCGGAGTTGTGAAGATAATTCTTGCTGGCTCCGCTTTTTAGTCTTAGTTGTTCAAGTCAGGATTAATCAACGAATATAATTTGCCGTATTGGAGCATCCGTTTGTCGTCGATACACAACTTGAACAGATCTGTGTAGGAGAAATGGTCAAGAATAATATCGAACAGTTCGTCGATTGTGCCATGTTCATACGAAAAATCCTTGCGCTTATATTGTAATTCTAAACCATTCTTCGGGTATTCGTTGAAAACTCCGAAAGAATCAGTTGTATATGCTAACCAGTATTTAATGTGTGCCATAATCAGACCTCCTTTTGAATAATATAAACTCCACGCTTCCCTCCGTGCGAAAGATTCTTATAGATGAGAGAAGGCTGTAAGGCTTTCAGATAAGTGCGCAACTGACCATGGGATATAGAACCATCGTTTTTGGTTTCATGACCAAAAATATCGAACACTTTATTCTGCAGTTCAGCAAGTTTGTTTTTAGGTAATTCCTTTTCTATATAAGGCTCCAACAGCTCAAACGCTGCAGAAAGAGCTTTGGGGTCGAAATTGAAATTATCGCATTGTAAACTGCACCCGGGGAGCCACGATGCGATAATATCTGTAAAATTAAGCGAAAACAGTTCTTCTGGGCAATAACAAAAAGACTCCAATAGTTTATTACGATAATTCAGGTCGTCAATAACGAAATCGTTAAAGTGCCAGATAGCTTGCCCTCTACTTGTTTCAACAAAGCAATGCTCAGGAATGGTATCAATCCGCAATCTCGTTGGCGCTCTTAATTGATCCTTCGCTTCACGAAACTTCTTGAGCGTTTTCTCATTAAAGTGAATGTCTTTTTTTATATCTCCCATTTTGGGGATATTAACGAGCACATTGATGTTGTCAGTGCTGCTCTGCCGGATTCTGCCAATCATCTGTACAAGATCCGTCTTGTCATAATGAAAGACAGCAAT
>CAJOOT010000017.1 GCA_905236215.1 uncultured Eubacterium sp. | reverse complement strand
TAAGCTCTTCCAAGATTATTGAAAAGGTAATCCTTAATAAAATCGTGAGTTTGTGCAAACCTTTCCGAGTTAAGAAGTGAGGAATTAAACACAACGGCTTTTATATTATCCGGGCTTAACACCTGAGTTACTCCGGTTTCTTCTGCCACATTTGCGCTTAATTGTATGGATGTAAGCTGACCTGCTATCTGACCGCCGGCGCTTTCACCGGCCATAACGATTCTTGTCATGTCGAGTCCGTATTTATCGGCGTTATCCTTGAGAAATGATATGGCTTCCGATAGCTGTATCAGTGGAGTGGGATAGGTATAGTCCGGGGAATATGCATAATTGGGGGAGACGATGTTGAAGCCCGCATAGATAAAGGCTGTAAAGTATGTTCCCAGATTTCCGAACCTGGTATTGGAATCCCCATGGGCTTTGTCGCCCCAGGAATATCCGCCTCCGTGAATATAAAAAAGAGTGGGAGCATGCTTGGGATCATAGTCTGTGATATGTATATCCATAAAGCTGTTGGGATATTTGTCGGAATATCGGACATCGCGATATACCTTGTGGTCAAAAATGAGTTTTGAGTTTTCGTCATCCGAAGGTACATAGAGGTTCTGTGCATCAAAGAAGAAACGCTGCACGAAATGTACGAAGGGCTTAGGGTTGATTGCCGTGATAAAACCTATGAAGCAAAAAACGACGTAAGAGGCAAACAACATATTAAATATAATAAAGGGCGTAAGCAAAGTAAATATGTTTGCCAGAGCCGCTATGTAACAGGCGGCACATGCTGTTGTGCCGGCTGCAAGTGATATTACGTAGGCAATATAAGTGCGGCAAAGAATATATAAAAGGCAAAGTAAGGCGCATACCAAAAGAATATAGGACAGACCGGGCTGTCGATTGAAGTGGATGAATAAGAAAACCAGGCAAAATAAAGATTCGGCAGCTGCTGTATATACTGTAGCGTTGACCAGTATATAGGCAAGTAATGATATTATGCTGAACAAAAAACACAAAAAAATCAGTATCATCCGAAAGATACCTCAAGGAGATGCTAATAACATCGGGTTACCTGTTAAAGTATAAGTCATATCTGCACAAATGTCATCCGGCGACCGGTATTTAAACTTTTTTCATATTAATGGTTTTTGGGGGCGACGGAAGCTGGGAGAAGATGATGGCTGAAAACATGATGACTGCTCCTGCAATTTCGCGTGAAGACATCCTTTCTCCCAGAATAATTGCGCTTGAGAGTGCGCCAAACAGAGACTCCATACTCATTAGTATTGAAGCTACCGTCGGATTAAGTCTGGCTTGCGCCAGAATTTGAAGGGTGTATGCGATGCCGCTTGACATGATACCTGCATAGAGGATGGGAGCGACGTTTTGGATTATCTGATCTGTGGACGGGGCTTCAAATACAAATGAGAATGCAAGGCTTAATACGCCTACCGTAAAAAACTGCACAAACGAAAGCCTCATGCCGTCCATATGAGGCGAGTACCTGTCCACAGCCATTATCTGCGCCGTAAATACTACAGCACAGCCTATCATCAGGATGTCCCCGGTGTTGGCGGAAAGACCTTCTTTTATGCATAAGAGATAAAGCCCTATCAAGGCTAAAACTACGGATATTTTCACGAAGAATGGCGTTTTTCTGCCCATTACCATTTCCACTATCGGAACCAGAATTATATAAAAAGCGGTAATAAAACTGGCTTTTCCGGCTGTAGTAAAGGAGAGCCCGTATTGCTGGAGAAATGAAGCAAGCGCAAGTAATGTACCGCAGATGATGCCACTCCTTATAAGGAAGAGTTTTTTGGCTTTTGTGGGCGGTTTGTAGGTCACATAAGGCGTCCTGTCAAATATAAAGATCACAAACGCCAGAAAGACGCATGCGACAAAGGATCTGCATGCGTTGTAAAAAAGCGGCGATATACTTTCTGAAGCGGCTTCCTGTGCCACAAAGGTTGTACCCCAAATAAATGAAGCGCCCAGAACCATTATTGATCCCCATAATGTGGATCCGTTTTTTTTCTGTTCCATTAACATATCTCCTTTTGAACAACGGAGGTATTATAACACACAAGACTTACAGTGATAACGGTCAATCTTTATAAACGCTTTATAAACATCAAACACTGCCATTGTCTGCGGCTGAACCCGGTGCTATAATTACAGAGTTTAAAAGGAGACATCACATGATTAAAGACGAAGATGTATTGAGTTTCAATTATTATACTTATGGCGAACCCTTCACCGGAAGCGACCAGGGTAAGAGATTCAGGCTCTCTCGCATATCTGATGACAGCTCGGGAGA
Source organism: uncultured Eubacterium sp. (assembly GCA_905236215.1). Taxonomy (GTDB): domain Bacteria; phylum Bacillota; class Clostridia; order Lachnospirales; family Lachnospiraceae; genus RUG14243. Next base: position 3,807 of record CAJOOT010000017.1, on the reverse strand, counting down.
AGAGAAACAGTATTTTGAGGCTGTGGTCTGGCCGGAACCTTTTGCGGAGGATTTCACCGATGATGAAAAAAAGCTCAAAGAACGGTTTCCGTTTACCGAAGAAGGTAAAGATGAGGCCGTAGACTGGATCAATTCAGCAACAGTTTAGGAGAATTAAAATGAATAATAAGATTGCCTTTATAGGTGCAGGGCATTTGGCTGAGAGCCTTATTGCCGGGTTTGTGAGGGAGAATAATGACAGCGCTGCCGTCATTACCGCATCAAACAGGAGCGAGGGCAAGCTGAACGCGCTTAAAGATAAGTACAATGTAAACATTACACTGTCAAATCAAGAAGCCGCAGCCGGGGCCGACTTCGTGTTTATCACTGTTAAACCCAACGATTACGACACAGTTCTTGGAGAAATTAAAGATAGTCTTAATAAACGCAGTATAGTGATTACTCCCGGAGCCGGCGTATCGATAGCTTTTACAGAAAGTATTCTTGGAGAGAGTGCAAAGGTTGTTCGTACGATGCCCAATACACCATCGATGCTGGGAGCCGGAATGAACGCTATTTGTGCCGGAAACAATGTTGACAAGGCGGACCTGGACAGAGTATATGAGCTGTTTTCCAGGCTTGGCAGATGTGAGATAGTGGAAGAGAAGCTTTTCGATACGGTAACGGGTGTGTCCGGTTCGGGACCTGCTTATGTTTATATGTTTATAGATGCCATGGCAAACGCAGCCGAAAAGGATGGAATGCCAAGAGAACAGGCAGTGGCATTTGCGGCGCAGACAGCACTTGGCGCTGCCCGTATGGTGCTTGAGACCGGAGAAGATCCCAAAGCTCTCTGCGACAGTGTTTGCTCTCCCGGGGGCACTACAATAGAAGCAGTCAATATCTTTAAAGAAGAGGACCTCTATGGTTTGGTTGAGAAGGCGCAGCATGCCTGCGTTAAAAAGTCGGAGTCTATGCATTGATGGAAAAACCTAAGATTACAAAAGAACATGTAAAAAAGCTCTTTGATTCCAAATACGTGAGAGTATACGATCTTTTTGACTCAGTGGGAAGACCTTATTACGTGGCTTCGCGTCGTGATGTGGAAGACATTGCCGCGACTAAAGATTATAAAGAGCATCAAAAGATGGTGGCGGACGGAGTAAGCTGCTTTGTGGTAATAGCTCCCAAAGGAGCGGAGCATAAGCTTCTTCTTGTCAGGGAGTTCAGATATCCTACGGGACAGTTTCTTTTGGGAGTGCCGGCCGGGATCATCGATCCTGAAGACAAACAAAAAGAAAAACCCGCCGTTACCGCTGCTATACGTGAAATCAAAGAAGAGACCGGAATCACCATAAAAGAAGGTGACAGCATAGAACTCATCAATCCGCTGGTGTTCAGCACCCCGGGTCTTACTGATGAGAGCAATGCATTGGTAAGCGCTGTTATCCGCCGGGAGGATTTTGAATTAAGCAGTGCCGGAGCTGAAGGGACGGAATGTTTTGATGGATTCGAACTTCTTTCCAAGGAGGATGCAAGAAGGATTCTTAAGAAGGGTTGTGACGACAACGGCATATATTTCAGTGCCTATACCTGGATGGCAATGATGTGGTTTTTGAGCGGTTTTTACCAGTAGCTTACCTGAACTGACCTCTTGTACTTATATAAGAAATAATGTAAAATAAGCTCCGTGTGCGGACATAAGTCTGCACGCGGTTTTTTGACATAAGGAAGGAGAATTTTAAATCATGACAGATCATGAGCTTAAAGTCACTGCAAATCAGATCCGTCAGGGAATCATCAAAGCCGTTCATTCCGCAAAATGTGGTCATCCGGGTGGATCCCTTTCGGCTACTGATATCATGACATATCTATATTTTGAGGAGATGAACATCGACCCGAAAAACCCGAAGAATCCGGATAGAGACAGATTTGTTCTCTCAAAAGGTCACAATGCGCCGGCTCTTTACTCAGCACTTGCAAACAGAGGATATTTCCCGACAGAAGAGCTTCTTACACTGCGTCATGTGGGATCCAGACTTCAGGGACACCCGGATATGAAGCATATACCGGGAGTTGATATGTCTTCAGGTTCACTGGGGCAGGGACTTTCGGCTGCCGTAGGTATGGCTATTGCAGCAAAGCTCGACAACAAGGATTATCGTGTATATTGCATGTGTGGAGACGGAGAGATTCAGGAAGGGCAGATCTGGGAGGCATCTATGATGGCTGCACATAGAAAGCTTGACAATCTTTGTGTTATAGTCGACAACAACGGTCTTCAGATAGACGGTGATATTGCCGATGTATGCTCTCCTTATCCGATAGATGAAAAGTTTGAGGCTTTCGGTTTTAATGTAATCAACATTGATGGTCATGATTTTGCACAGATAAGAGATGCCTTTGAAAAAGCACGAAAGACCGGAGATAAGCCTACAGCCATTATCGCAAAGACTCACAAAGGCTGTGGTGTTTCCTACATGACAGACCAGGCCGGCTGGCATGGAAAGGCACCGAACGATGAAGAATTCGAGATTGCAATGAAAGAGCTTAGTGCAGAAGCAAAAGCTCTTGGAGAGGAAGGAGAGAAATAATGTCCGATATCAAAAAGATAGCTACCAGAGAAAGCTATGGTGAAGCGCTGGTTGAGCTGGGTAAAGAACATGAAAATCTCATTGTCCTTGATGCAGATTTAGCGGGAGCCACAAAGACAGGTACGTTTAAGAAGGTGTTTCCCGAAAGACATATTGACTGCGGTATTGCAGAGGCTGATATGGCAGGTATTGCTGCAGGTCTTGCAGCATGCGGAAAGGTGCCTTTCATGAGCTCATTTGCAATGTTTGCAGCAGGAAGAGCTTACGAGCAGGTAAGAAACTCTATAGGTTATCCGCACCTTAATGTAAAGATAGGAGCTACTCATGCCGGTATTTCCGTTGGTGAAGACGGTGCTACGCATCAGTGCAACGAAGATATTGCTCTTATGCGCACCATTCCCGGTATGACTGTAATATGTCCTTCGGATGATGTGGAAGCAAGGGCGGCAGTCAGGGCTGCATATGAGCATGAAGGTCCTGTTTACTTACGTTTTGGCCGGCTTGCCATCCCCATTATCAATGACAACGCCGATTATAAATTTGAGATAGGAAAGGGCATTGTCCTTCGAGAAGGAAAGGATGTTACCATAGTAGCTACCGGACTTTGTGTGGGAGAGAGCCTTGAAGCAGCCGGAATCCTTGCAGAACAGGGCATAGATGCGGAAGTCATAAACATCCATACCATTAAGCCCATTGATGAAGAACTTATCCTCGCATCTGCACGTAAGAGCGGAAAGGTTGTTACCGTTGAGGAGCATTCGGTTATAGGCGGACTTGGAAGTGCTGTGTGTGATGTGCTTTCAGAGAAACTTCCTACTATTGTTAAGAAGATCGGTATAAATGATACTTTCGGAGAGTCAGGTCCTGCAACAGAGCTTCTTGAGAAGTACGGACTTACGGCGCCTTCCATCGCAGAACAAGTAAAGAGTATAGTTAAATAAAATGGAAAAGCTTACAGATATTTATTCAAAACTTCAGAACGGAAGTGATATCCGGGGTGTTGCAGCAGAGGGAGTAGAGGGGCAGGGCGTCAACCTCACAGAACGCCGTGTGTGTTTTATAGCACAGGCTTTTGCGCAATATGTTGCCAACCGTACCGGGAAAGAAGTGTCACAGCTTAAGATAGCCATAGGCCACGATTCCAGAATAACAGCCGGAGTGCTTACGAGAGCATTTTCGGCTGGTTTACATAATGCTGAGATGGACGCGCCGAGCATATTTTATACCGGTCTTT
>CAJOOT010000016.1 GCA_905236215.1 uncultured Eubacterium sp. | reverse complement strand
TGTCGGATTGATGAAAAACTTGGTATCATCATCTACAAGTTCCTTCGGGAGAACAGCATCAAATACGTATTCTTTAATATCCTTGTGGATCTGTTCCTGTGAAACATCGGCATCATGCTGGGTGGAAAGTACCACTGCTTCAAGTCTGAAAGGTTTTCCGTTTTCGTCATACTCAACGGATACCTGCGTCTTTCCATCTGCGCGGAGATACGGAAGTGTGCCGTCCTTTCTGACTTGAGTAAGCCTCAGGCTTAATTTGTGTGCAAGCTCTATCGGGTACGGCATATACTCTTCGGTTTCATTCGTGGCAAATCCGAACATCATACCCTGGTCTCCGGCTCCGATAGCTTCCAGCTGCTCATCAGACATGTCGTTCTCTCTGGCCTCAAGCGCCTTGTCAACGCCCATTGCAATATCCGGAGACTGCTTATCGAGAGCTACAAATACGGCACAGGTGTTGCCGTCGAAGCCCTTCTCGGAGCTGTCATATCCGATTTCGGTAACCGTCTTTCTGACAATAGCCGGAATATCAATATCGGCCTTTGTACTAAGCTCACCCGTAACCATAATATATCCTGTGCAAGTAACCGTCTCACAAGCCACACGACTCATGGGATCCTGTTCCATGCACGCGTCAAGTACTGCATCCGAAATGGCATCGCAAATCTTATCAGGATGTCCTTCGGTCACTGATTCAGATGTAAATAATCTCTTTTCCATTTTCCTAACCTTTCATATTTTGATTATATTTCAAAGCTCTTTCGAGTTTTAGCCATGAATCTAATAATACCCATTTTTCTTGACTTTTGCAACCTCTCTTTTTATACTGAATTTAGTTTCAGAAGGGAGACATAATTGATGGTCAACGTAGATATTACGAACCTTAAAAACGGAATGATACTGGCTGATGATGTCAAATCCGACAGAGGGCAGATACTCTTCGAAAAGGGTACCGTACTTGACTCCAATGTCATCAGCAGGCTTCGTTTTTACGGAATAGAGAGTCTTTATGTAGAAGAAGATTCAGTCAACAACGATCCTCAGATGGCATCTCTTTCCGCAAAAGAGATTGAAGACCTTCTGTATACACCCCCAACGAAAAGCAGCGGATCGAAGGATATCGAATATGAAGAAAACAAAAACGGATTGAGAACCATCAAGCTCTCCTCTCCGACAGGTCAAAAAATGCACAGGTCATTGGGAGATTCTATCGAAGACGCCCCGGCCGTTCAGCCCGCATATCAGCAGTCAGTACGTCAAACAGAACAGTTCCGCACCTTTCAAATGGACTATGCCTTCGCCTTAAATGAGGTTCAGGCGCTCTTTAAAAAGATTATGGATGGAAAAGAGCCTGTATTCCAGGATGAGATGCAGGCTATTTTGGATCGTCTCTACAAAGAGGACACATCCACACTCCAGACATTTGATATGCTTCACAATATGCGTTCAGCAGATGACCCTGTCTATTCACACAGCCTCGATGTAGCTCTCATCTCACGCTTCATCGGCAAGTGGCTAAAGTTATCCGTATCAGATCAGATATGCTTAGGGATATGCGGTCTTATGCATGATATCGGAAAGCTGGATGTTCCTGCCAATATCCTGAACAAGCCCGGCAAGCTCAATGAAGAAGAGCTTGCAACCGTACGTCGCCATCCTCTTTTCGGCTTCAATCGCCTGAAAAAACTCGACATAGATCCCCGTATCAAAAAAGCCGCTCTGCAGCATCATGAACGTAACGACGGGAACGGCTATCCTTTGCACAGAACCAGCACCGAAGTACATCCCTTCGCACAGATAGTGGCCATAGCAGATGTCTATGATGCTACTACAGCCAAAAGAAGCTACCGCAACGCCTTCTGTCCGTTCGACGTGATAGACAGCTTTGAGCGTGAAGGAATATCCCGTTACAATACGCAGATACTATTGACCTTCCTTGAAAATATAGCGCAGACTTATCAGAACAACCGCGTCATCTTAAATGACGGCCGCTCGGCAGATATTGCCATACTGAATAAACATCGTTATTCAAGGCCTGTTATACGATTTTTTGACGGATCATTCCTGGATCTTTCACAGTCCACCGACATTTGGATACAGTCTGTACTTTAAAAAGAAAAAACTGTCCAAACCGGTCAATGGTTTGAGACAGTCATAAAATAAGAAACAAAGTCCTAAAGATATCATCCCGCTTTGAGAATGAATTTCTTGAGGGCTTTTTCTGAATCAACAGTTTCTATGGTAGCTCCAAGCTCTCGGAGTTTACGGTCGAAATCTTCATACCCACGCTGGATATAGTAGATATCGTCTATCACTGTAACGCCCTCTGCTGAAAGTCCGGCAAGTACAAGAGCCGCTCCGGCTCTAAGGTCAGGCGCGGATACATGTGCGCCCGTATATTTGGCTGCACCGTAGATGATAGCTGTATTACCCTCTACCTTGATGGACGCTCCCATTCTTGAAAGCTCATCCACATATCTGTAACGGTTTTCAAAAATACTCTCGGTAACGATACTGGTGCCGTCAGCCATTGAAAGAATGGTAGTAATCTGAGGCTGCATATCTGTCGGGAATCCCGGATAAGCAAGGGTGGTGACCTGCGTCGACTTGAGCGGCTTGGATGCTACCACGCGCACCGCATCATCGAATTCTTCCACTTCACAACCCATTTCTATAAGCTTGGAGGAAATAGCCTCCAGGTGCTTTGGGATAACATTTTTTATCATGATATCACCCTTTGTGGCTGCTGCCGCAAACATAAAAGTACCTGCTTCTATTTGATCGGGTATGATTGAATATTCACTGCCGTGAAGCTTGGGAACACCTACTATGCGGATAACATCCGTACCTGCTCCCTTGATATTGGCTCCCATGCTGTTTAAAAAGTTCGCAACATCTACCACATGCGGCTCTTTAGCTGCATTTTCTATTGTGGTCTTTCCTTCAGCCATAGACGCTGCCAGCATAACATTGATGGTGGCGCCTACAGAGACTTTGTCCATATAAATCTGAGCTCCCACAAGGCGCTCAGCTTTTGCTTTTATAAGACCGTGCTCTATCTCGACCTCGGCGCCGAGCATCCTGAAGCCCTTGAGATGCAGATCTATCGGACGAGAGCCGATATCACATCCGCCCGGAAATGCAACTTCAGCCTGTTTATACTTTCCGAGCAGAGCTCCGAGCAGATAGTATGATGCTCGTATCTTGGAAATATATTCGTAGTCAACACTGAATGAGGATATATCATGTCCGTTTATCCTCATGGTGTGACGATCTGTTTTTTCAACCTTTGCACCGATAGCCGCAATGGCTGTTGCCAATACTCCGATATCCTTGACATCGGGGACATTTTCTATGACAACGTCCTCATCGCTCATAACGGCTCCGGCAAGAATAGCGAGCCCTGCGTTTTTGGCTCCGCCAATTTCCACTTCACCTACGAGCGGTGTTCCGCCCTTCATAACATACTGTTCCATCAGTTCCCTCTATAAATAAATCATCATATCATTATCAATAACATAATACTGTGAACGTTTCCGTCCACAGTTCACATTATATATACAAAATATTGGTTTGTAAAGCCGTTTGTCCACTATATAACGGGCTCTCAATAAGCCATGATAGGTGTCATAATCCAAACCATGTCTTAATAAACTCCAAATTATAAAGAATATACCCTCCGAGAAGGCAAAAGTCAAGTATACCAAAAATAAGTGCACATACAGCAACTCCGGATTTTATCCTGTGAGGCTCTTCCTGCTTCTCCTCAATAGTATCCAGTCTCTCATTGATTTGTCTGCTTAAGGTTTCTATATCCTTTTTTAGATTGCGATAAATCGTAACACTCTCCGCATGCTGTCTTTCGAACAGTTCGGATTTGAGAGAGTTAATATTATTATCTGTCTTTTGTTCAAAATCGTTTAGAACAGAAGAGACATTGTCAGAGATATCCTTTCCCATATTTTGGGTAGCTTCTTTTACACTCTCGGAAACACCGGACTTGATTTCTTCGATATCTATAAATGTTCTATCACTTTCATCTACATCAAAGTTATCGAATTCGTCGAACTCATCGTCGTCGAATCCTTCGGAAATCATATCATCAAGTCTCTCGGTGATACCGTCCAGCTTTTCGTTAATCTCCCTGACAAATTTGGATGAAGTATTCTTTTTTTTGGCCCTTTCAAGAAAGGCATTTGTCATATTCTGCTTCTCGTTCATTTGTATTTACTTATCTCCTCATTCAGTGTGAGCATCCTCGCATCAAGCGCAGATACCATCCTCGCGCATTCTCTGAGCCCCTCGCTGATGGACTCAGGCGCATTACCTTCAAACTTGTAATAAATCTTGTGCTCCAAAGATGCCCAAAAATCCATGGCTATCGTCCTGATTTGAATCTCTACCTTGGTGTCTACCACCCTGTCCGACATGAAGATGGGTACGGAAACTATCATATGATAGCTCTTGTAGCCGCTCTCCTTGGGATTTTTTATGTAATCCTTGATAGAGACTACTGTCAGATCGTTCTGGCGCCCAATCATCTCAGCAAGCTTATAAATATCCGATGTAAATGAACACACAAGTCTGATACCGGCAACATCGTTGACATAATTAATCATGTTCGGAACCGACACTTCACGTCCGTAACGCTTAAGCTTTTTGACTATGCTCTCGGGTGTTTTGATCCTGAACTTGATATGCTCTATCGGATTATAATTGTGTATATTGACAAATTCATCATTGAGAATCTCAAGCTTGGTCATAACTTCCTTTGCAGCGGCATTGTATAGAAATGTCACCGTCTGCCAGCTGTTCATATCCTCGCCGAAGTTCTGGTTGTTTTCAAGCAGTTCCATAATTCATAACTCTCTTTTTTATTGTTCCGAAATAATCAGGAAGACCTTCTCTGTCTTAATGTTTCAAACATACAGACAGCTGCAGCAACCGCGGCATTCAGAGACTCTGTTCTTCCCTCCATGGGAATCTTTATCTTTTTTTGAGCTGCCCGCATAGCTTCATTGGAAAGCCCCGACGACTCATTTCCGATAAGGAATGCCACCGGGCCTTTTAAGTCCGTATCCGTAAGTTCATCGGAAGCATCCAAAGCCGCTGCAAGCGTTAATATTCCCCTTCTTTTCAACTCAGTGACTATACTGCCAAAATCCCCGGTTGTCAAATAGGGCATCCTGTATATCGAACCCATGGTAGATCTGATAACCTTGGGATTGGTAACATCTGCCGTACCTTCACCTGCAATGATTCCTGTGACCCCCATAGCCTCCGCCGTGCGAATCATGGTTCCCAAATTTCCCGGATCCTGCGTGCGTTCAAGCAAAAGCAAAAAAGGATTTTTATCTTCGGTACCGGGCAACATATCATTAAGGCAATAATCTTTCTTGCGAATCACGCACAAGACTCCCTGAGGCGTAACCGTATCGGATACCTTTTTGAAAACATCGTCAGACAACACATCACCTGTAATATTTCCATTTAGATACCTTACTGCCGTATCAGCGTGTTCTTTTTCAAAACTCTCAGAAAAATAGACCTCACGAACAGATTCGACAGGTGCTTCCAAAAGCATCTTCAGTCCTTCCGTGATAAACACGCCCTGAGATTTTCTCTCCCTGGGCTTTTCTCTTAAAGCCACCAGTTTTCGAACTGTTTCATTTTTGTGGCTGGTGATCATATGGCCAGTTCCCTGCTGATGGAAACCTGATACTCAGGAAGTTCTTTCTCCATCTGAAGTGCCTCCTCTATATCAAAATCCGTGATCATTCCTCTTTTTTCTACAATAACACGGTTCTTTTTTCCCTGACACAGCGTGTCCACCGCGTAGCACCCCATCGTAGTGGCAGCCACTCTGTCCTTACATGTAGGACTCCCGCCACGCTGCATGTGCCCCAGTATGGTGGCTCTTGTCTCAAGGCCGGTAGCCGCCTCTATCCTCTGAGCCATGCCCATAGAATGACCGATTCCTTCCGCATTGATGATAATATGATGTTTCTTTCCACGCTTGCGGTTTTCCATGATATGATCCACTATCTTCTGTTCGTCAAAATCGTAAAATTCAGGAAGCAGTATGTCTTCCGCACCGTTTGCAAGGCCGCACCACAAAGCCAGATACCCGGCATTTCTGCCCATTACTTCTATAATGGAACACCTCTGATGAGATGTGGATGTATCGCGTACCTTATCAATTGCAGCCATGGCGGTGTTAACCGCAGTATCAAAACCTATGGTATAATCCGAGCACGATACGTCCAGATCTATAGTACCGGGAATACATACCACATTGACTCCATACGTGGAAAGCGCCAATGCCCCTCTAAACGATCCGTCTCCGCCTATAACCACCAGTCCGTCTATACCGGCAGCTTTAATCGCTTTTGCCGCCTCTTCCTGACCTTCCTTCGTAGTCATCTCCACACATCTGGCTGTTTGAAGAATGGTGCCTCCGCGCTGAACTATGTCGGATACACTTCTGGCATCCATATCTATTATCTCTCCCTTAAGAAGTCCGGAGTATCCGCGTTTAATTCCCTTTACTTTTTTCCCGTGGGCAATGGCACTCCTGACCACCGCTCTTATGGCAGCATTCATACCGGGTGCATCACCACCGCTTGTAAGGACTCCTATGGTGTTTATCTTTGAACCTGATGACATGGCACATCTCCTTTCATGGAATAACCCCACTCTCTCGATTTTATTCCCTTTTTACGCTCAACGCAATGATTTCTCTGTGGTTTGTACGTTATCTTCGCCAAACTTTTCGACAAACTTACGTATTATTCCCTCTTTTGCGCTGATACATCCATTCTGTCTCATCATCTGTTGTTCGGTTTCCAAATATATTACAAGTCCGTCTCTTCCCG
>CAJOOT010000015.1 GCA_905236215.1 uncultured Eubacterium sp. | reverse complement strand
TTTGTGGAACATCCCAGCGCCATATCCACCGTAAGTGCATTCATAATAGCATCTTTTGTCATGATATCTCTGGGACGGATATTTTTTTCAAGCATTTCCATAACCTGATACCCGGCTCGTTTGGCAAGTTTAAGTCTTTCCGAATATACAGCAGGAATAGTGCCGTTTCCTCCAAGCCCCATTCCGAGAGCCTCCGTCAGGCAGTTCATGGAATTGGCCGTATACATACCGGAGCATGAACCACAGGTAGGACATACTTTATTTTCAAACTCGGTAACATCTTCTTCCGTCATCGTTCCCGCCGCATAGGAACCAACAGCTTCAAACATGGACGAAAGCGATCTCTTCTGTCCTTTAACATGACCGGCAAGCATCGGTCCGCCGGATACAAATACCGTGGGAACATTGATGCGAGCTGCAGCCATAAGAAGTCCCGGCACATTTTTATCGCAGTTGGGAACCATGACAAGAGCATCAAACTGATGCGCCATAGCCATACACTCGGTAGAATCTGCTATAAGATCCCTGGTAACAAGAGAGTATTTCATCCCTGTATGCCCCATGGCAATACCATCGCATACGGCAATAGCCGGGAATACCACAGGCATACCTCCGGCTTCCGCTACACCAAGTTTAACCGCATTGACAATCTTATCAATATTCATATGGCCGGGAACTATCTCATTGTATGAGCTTACAATACCGACCATTGGTTTTTTGAGCTCCTCGGGAGTGAATCCCAGAGCATTAAATAAAGATCTGTGAGGAGCCTGTTGCATTCCTGCTTTTACATTATCACTTTTCATATTCAGATCCTTTCTGCTATAAGATCGCCTATCTCACTGCATTTAACTTTATGTAAACCATCGGTGCTGCCGGTAGTCGGCATGATATCTCCGGTCCGGTATCCGTCTTCAAGCACCTTTTTAACTGCGTTTTCTATGGCGCATGCTTCTTCCTCAAGATCAAACGAATATCTGAGCATCATAGCTGCACTCAGAATTGTAGCTATGGGGTTTGCAATATCTTTTCCGGCAATGTCAGGAGCAGAACCACCGGACGGCTCGTAGACACCGGATTTGGTATCGTTAAGGGATGCACTGGAAAGCATACCCAAAGAACCCGTACACATACTGGCTTCATCCGAAAGTATATCTCCAAACATGTTTTCTGTCAGGATAACATCAAACTGAGCCGGATCTTTGACAAGCTGCATGGCACAGTTATCAACAAGCATATTTTCAAGAGTAACCTCAGGATAATCCTTTGCCACCTCTTCCACCACGCTCCTCCAGAGCCTAGATGAATCCAATACATTGGCCTTGTCTACGCTGGTGACTTTTTTTCTGCGTTTCATAGCCACTTCAAAAGCCTTGATTGCAATACGACGAATCTCACCCTCGGAGTATTCCAGAGTATCCACTGCATATTTCTGACCGTCTTTTTCTCCGGTCTCTCTCTTTCCGAAATATAAACCACCTGTGAGCTCTCTCATAATAACAAGATCAAACCCCTCTCCTATCACGGAATCCCTTAAGGGGCATGCGCTCTTAAGTTCGGGATAGAGATAAGCCGGACGCATATTAGCGAAGAGTCCCAGCGCCTTTCTCAAACCAAGAAGGCCTGCTTCCGGACGTCTGTCCGCAGGAAGCTGATACCAGGGCGATGTCTTTGCATCTCCGCCAATTGAGCCCATAAGTACAGCGTCAGCAGCCTTTGCGGCAGCAATGGCTTCATCCGTCAAAGGATAGCCGGTAGCATCAATGGAAACTCCTCCCATCAAAATCTCTTCATATTCAAATTCATGTCCGTATCTGGAAGCTACCGCATCAAGAGACTTCTTGGCTTCTCTGATTATTTCGGGTCCTATTCCATCGCCGGAAATCACGCCAACATGATATTTCATCAAATCCTACCTCCACATGTAAGGATAACCGGCGCCCAGACATAAGTCAGGCGCCGGCCTCAAAACGGACAGTATTATTTTTCGTCCGCCTTCTTTGCTTTCTTATCAGCTTTGGTCTCGACGGCCTTCTTTTTGTCGGCCTTTGTCTCAGCTACCTTGGTAGAGTCGAGAGGTTTTTCAACATCTGCAATAGCCTGAAGCTGCATAGGAATACGGCAGTTCTTGTTTGAGCCAAACTCAACTATAACCGTATCACCCTGAACATCAACGACAGTACCATAAAATCCGCTTGATGTAAGTACTGTATCACCCACTTCAAGGCTATTGATCATAGCCTCTTTTCTCTGACGCTCCTTCTTCTGCGGACGCATCATCATAAAGTAAAGCATAGCAAATATGATGACCACCCAAATGATAAGCATGAAACTACTCATGCCACCGCCTGAAGATGAAAGGAATACCATAAAATTACCTCCTAGAATTTTCAAACCTTAATAATTTGATGTTCTCTCTTTTGACACCGCTAATTATTTTACACAACTTTAACGAGTAGGGCAAGTGGCAAATATAATAAGATTTATTCTCCCTCACTCATACTTTTCAGCGTGTTTTTCTTAAAGTCCGCAAATGAATCATTATCTAAGGAATCCCTGATATCTTCCATTAAATGATTATAGAAGTACAGATTATGCAAAGTAAGCAATCTCATTCCCAACATTTCCTTTGCCTTGAACAAATGTCTGATATAGCTTCTTGTATACCCATAGCTGCACGCAGGACATCCACAGCCTTCTTCTATAGGCTTTTTGTCAAGTTCGTACCTCTTGTTAAGAAGATTCAACTTTCCGTGACGGGTATATGCATGTCCATGTCTTCCGTTTCTTGTAGGATAAACACAGTCAAAAAAATCAACTCCTCTGTCAACCGCTTCAAGGATATTCTCAGGAGTTCCCACGCCCATAAGATAGGTGGGCTTGTTCTGAGGAAGATACGGGACAACCTCATCCAGTATATGATACATCTGCTCATGCGACTCTCCGACAGCAAGACCTCCCACCGCATAACCCGGAAGATCAAGCTCTGATATCTCCTGCGCATGTCTCTTTCTGATATCAGGATATATCGCCCCCTGATTGATTCCGAAAAGAAGTTGTTCTTTGTTGATAGTATCGGGAAGAGAGTTCAGTCTCTCAATTTCCGCCTTACATCGCTTAAGCCACCTTGTTGTCCGGTCAACGGACTGCTCCACATAATCCCGCTCTGCCAAAGCCGGAGGACATTCATCAAATGCCATGGCAATCGTAGATGCAAGATTGGACTGTATCTTAATGCTCTCTTCAGGCCCCATAAAGATCCTGTGTCCGTCAATATGACTTTTGAAGGTAACACCTTCCTCTTTTATCTTTCTTATATCAGCGAGAGAAAAAACCTGAAATCCCCCGGAATCGGTAAGGATAGGTCTGTCCCACAGCATGAACTTATGTAAACCGCCCATCTCCTTAACTATGTTATCTCCGGGGCGAAGATGAAGATGATACGTGTTTGAAAGCTCAACCTGCGTACCTATTGCCTTTAAGTCCTGTGTAGAAACTGCTCCCTTTATTGCAGCTATTGTTCCCACATTCATAAATACCGGTGTCTCTATCACTCCATGCGCCGTGGTAAACCGGGCTCTTTTAGCTTTTTTGTTTGTTTTCAGTAATTCGTACATATTAAATAACTCCGAATGAGTTAAAAAGAGCTGCCGCTATGCGACAGCCCGTTTAAAAGCATATTAGTTATATTTGCGCTTTCTGGCCGCTTCAGACTTCTTCTTGCGTCTGACCGACGGCTTCTCGTAATGCTCTCTCTTGCGGATCTCCTGCTGAATACCTGCCTTTTGGCAACTTCTCTTAAATCTGCGAAGAGCGCTGTCAAGAGATTCATTTTCTTTTACGATAATGCTCGACATGAGTCTTTCCAAACCTCCCTTCAGTTGTAAAATATGTGCTCAACTGAAAGTCAAAAATATTGCACCTTGATATATTAAACAAATATGAGTGATTCGTCAACTGTTTTTTTAGTGTGCTATTTGTTCAGCATCTCCAAAAGTCTCTGATTTATCTCTATTGATCTTTTTAGCTTTGCTTCGAGATCGGATATTTTAGCATAGTACTTTCTTCCCTTGTTGTGTGCAATCCTGGTGAACAAATCCCAACGTTCCTCATCTACGTACTTCACGCGCCGGCAATGAACATAATTGAGTAAATCCTGATCTGGCGACAGAATTCAGGCATGCTCTTCTATTTGTGTTATAAGTTCATCCGAAAGTTCTTCGACATATTTATAACACCATATATCCTTAGTCCTTCCAAGTTCGTAAATATTATTTACAAGGTCGGATGTATCTAATTCTATTGACTTTTCCTCATTTGTATCTTCGGGATAAACTATGACGAGTCGCCCCGAGCCTGTGAGGGAGATAAGATCGCATGCGCCACTCCTTAATCCCACAAAAAGGTGTATATAACCGGTAAGCTGCGCAAGTTCAGCTACAGAAGAAGACAGCGGTTTGGTACCGGGAATCATTTCCTCACAGTTTAAACCGTTATAATTTGTGTAAACGTCAAAACCTTTCTCTTTAAGAGAATCTGCAATATTTTTCCAAAAGCCCGAAGGTATTTTAGATACACTCTTGGCTCCCGGCATAAGAAGCACGGCTTTTTCGTATTCTTTCTTCAGTTCCCTGTCATTTTCAGGAACGGGAACGCGCATGGTATTAAAGGTAACATCACCGCTTAACCCCAGCATATTCATCCGATCTTCTTTGAATCCGCTCTTTTCAAAATTATAAAATTTAATTGAAACATCTGTCACAATGCCGCGAAAATGTGCACACCTAATCCCATTGCTGTACCACAGCTCATTGGTATAGATATAGACGGAAAGTGCAATCATCTCTGAATTGCTTATACCAAAGGAAGCATCCAAATCCTCGAACATTTCAAGGATTTCATCGGAAACGACATCATTATGAACCAATATAACCCTCTTAGAGCCATGCTGTTTCTTGTATTCTCCTACAAGAGAAGCAATGAGAAGAGCATCTCCAAGATGATCTGCCGGACACACAATAATATCCGTGTCATCAGGTTTACTGTTCACAAGGAGCTCGTATATGGATTTCCCGATTGCAATATCTGTAGTTTCTTTCATGTACTCTTTAGGACCCCCGTTTAATATTTTTACTGCAAAACAGCTTCAAGCGCCTCCTTAGCTTTAGCCAGCGCTTCATCTATCCCCGCAGGATTCTTTCCGCCGGCCTGAGCCATATTGGGACGTCCCCCTCCGCCTCCTCCTACAAGAGGCGCAATCTGTTTGATGAGATTTCCGGCATGAGCGCCTTTATTAACAGCTTCATCAGTAACCATGACAATAAGGTTGACCTTGCCGCCGTTTTCGGATGCAAGAACAATAACACCTTCTTCAATATCACTTTTAAGCTTGTCACCAAGATCTCTTAAGCCGTTCATATCCACCCCGGGTACAGATCTTGCTATAAACTTGATCCCCGAAATCTCAACCATATCACCCGACACGTCGCCTAATGCTTCATTTGCAGCCTTTGCTTTTAAGGAAGCATTTTCCGACTGAAGATCCTTGATCTCCTTCATCATATGCTTAAGTCTGGTGGTAAGCTCCGCAGGGGAACTCTTAACAAGTAACGCAGCCTCGTTAAGCCGGTTTTCAATGTTGACATAATATTCGTTTACCGCATTTCCGGTAATTGCTTCTATTCTTCTCACACCTGCAGATATTCCACTTTCAGAAAGAATCTTAAAGTTTCTGATAACACCGGTATGAGTAACGTGTGTACCGCCGCAAAGTTCAACAGAAAAATCTCCCATCCTGACCACTCGGACAACATCACCGTATTTTTCCCCAAACAGAGCCATAGCCCCTTCTTTCTTGGCCTCTTCTATAGGCATCTCGCGAGTGATAACCTCTAAATCCTCGTCCACTTTTTCATTGACAAG
>CAJOOT010000014.1 GCA_905236215.1 uncultured Eubacterium sp. | reverse complement strand
GATTCTATAAATAGTTATCTGGCTGAATGGAATAGAATCCGAACATATCTGTCGGAAGAAAAGATTAGCAAAGATGAATATTTAGATTGGAAATTTAACTGGTATGAGCGAAAGTGTGATCCCGATAGAAGAATCAAATATACCATGTCTGAAATGTTCCAAAAATAGCAGACAGTACTGCAACAGTACTTTGAGAAAAAGTAAAAGCCGTGAAACCCTTTATTTAAAAGGTCTCACGGCTTATTACGTTACTATTCCATCTCAATCGTCCCGGGTGGTTTTCCCGTCAAATCGTAGAGTACCCTGTTCACCCCGCGAACTTCGTTTACTATGCGAGTTGTAACACGCTGCAGCACATTCCATGGGATCTGTGCCGATTCGGCAGTCATGAAGTCCACTGTACGCACTGCTCGCAACGCAATGGCATAGTCATAAGTACGCTCATCGCCCATAACTCCAACAGAACGCATATTTGTAAGTGCGGCAAAATACTGATCCGGCTTCCAGGGAGCAGACTCTCCGCCGTGAGAGGCTGCATATTCATTGAACGCCCTGTCCACTTCCTCGCGATAGATGGCGTCTGCGTCCTGAACGATGCGAACCTTGTCAGCAGTCACTTCGCCGATGATGCGAATTCCCAGGCCGGGGCCGGGGAACGGCTGACGCGATACGAGTTCCTCGGGAATGCCGAGCCTTCGGCCAGCTTCGCGGACCTCGTCCTTGAACAGGTCACGCAGTGGCTCAACAATTTCTTTGAAATCGACGAAGTCAGGCAATCCTCCAACGTTATGATGTGACTTGATTACGGCCGATTCACCGCCAAGCCCACTCTCCACAACATCCGGATATATGGTTCCTTGAGCCAGATAATCCACAGCTCCTATTTTTTTCGCTTCCTCTTCGAAAACGCGGATAAACTCTTCACCTATAATTTTACGTTTCTTTTCAGGTTCTGTCACACCGGCCAGCTTCCCATAATAACGCTCTGCTGCATTGACTCGGATGAAATTCAGGTCGAAGTTTCCCTTTTCCCCGAATACAGCCTCCACCTGATCTCCCTCGTCTTTGCGAAGCAGGCCGTGATCAACGAATACGCAGGTAAGCTGCTTGCCGACGGCACGTGAAAGGAGTCCCGCCGCTACTGATGAGTCGACTCCACCCGATAGAGCCAAAAGAACCCTGCCATCGCCAATCTTTTCTTTTAGTTCGGCCACCGTGCGATCCACAAAGGATCCCATTTCCCAATCGCCGATGCATCCGCAAATATTGCGCACATAGTTAAAAAGCACTTCTTTACCGTACTGTGTATGGAGTACCTCCGGGTGGAACTGTATGGCATACAGTCCGGCATCGGCATTTTCTGCCGCTGCAACAGGCGCACTGGTCGTATGCGCTACAGACTTAAAGCCGGGGGCAAGCTTGGAAATATAATCAAAATGGCTCATCCATACGATGGATTTTTCGGGTATTCCCTTGAAAAGCAACGATTTTATGTCAACCTCTGTAGAAGTCTTGCCGTATTCCCTGTTTGCTGCCCTTTCGACTTTTCCACCCATGATATGCATCATGAGCTGTGCCCCATAGCAAAGACCCAAAACGGGAATCCCCATCTCGAAAAGCTCCCGGCCACATGTGGCTGCGCCTTCCTCATATACGCTATTGGGTCCGCCGGTAAGAATAATACCTTTAGGATCCATCTCCCTGATCTTATCCAGTGGGGTTCTGTATGAATAAATCTCGCAGTACACGCCGCATTCACGCACTCTACGTGCTACCAGCTGATTGTACTGTCCACCAAAATCAATGACAATAACTTTTTCCATAGTGTTACTCCTTGTCGGTGATATTGCATTCTTTAAGAGACTCAGTGACGCTTTCATAATGCATAAAATGGGATGCCTTAACCAGGATAGTGTCGCCTGTTTCCACGTAGTCTAACAGTCTCTCTATCATTCCGCCGGTTTCCAGCTCATGATACACATACAATTTCGGAGCCTTCATTCGGATAGCGTTTAATATTTCTATCGAAAGCTCACCGCTCAAAAATACTGCATCTATCGGTAACGAAGCCGCATATTCTCCTACCTGATAATGAAGCAGTCTTTCTTCCGCTCCAAGTTCTCCCATATCTCCCAGCACAGCCACCTTGCGTCCTTTACATCTTGAAAGTACCTCAAGAGAAGCTTTCATTGATGCCGGATTTGCATTATAACAGTCGTTGATGACCGTAAAACCGTTAATATCGACAAAATCATTCCTGCCTGTTATGGTGCGCATCGCAAAGATACCATCCTTTATCTGATCAGTATCAAGCCGGAGTTCTTTAGCTACGCAAACTGCAGCCAAGGCATTATATACCATATGTCGACCGGGAACATTGACATATGCTTGGGCTTTATTTCCATCTGAATTGAATACGAAAGATATGCCCTTTATGCTATCGGACTTAATATCGGTACCATATACATCGCAATCATCGGAATCGATTCCGTATGATGATACCCTGATCCCCTCCGTTTTACGAAGTGTTGCAAGTTTTTCATCATCACCGTTTATCACCAAAAGTGACTCGGGGCTCATATATTTAATACCTTCCGTTTTGGCTTTTAGGACACCGTCAAGGTCTCCTAAAAATTCAAGATGACAGGCACCGATATTGGTCATAACAAAAATGTCCGGTCTGCATATATCAAAGAGTCTGTCCATCTCGCCAAAGTGGTTGATGCCCATCTCCACAACAGCCACCTCATGCTCCGGCTCTACACTCATAAGAGTGAGCGGCATGCCGATATCGTTATTAAAGTTTCCCGCAGTCTTCTGAACATTATATTTTTCAGACAGGACGGAAGCTATCATCTCCTTGGTACTGGTCTTTCCCACAGATCCCGTGATGCCCACAACCGGGATATTAAATGTCTTTCTGTAAGCCTGAGCGATATCTCCCAACGCTCTTATCGAGTTTTCCACCAGAATGCAGGGACCTTCCGCATCTTCAATCTCATGCTCTGTTATGCATGCTGCTGCCCCCAGTTCAAACGCCTTGTTGACAAACTTATGTCCGTCTGTCTTTTCTCCGGGAACAGCTATAAAAAGATTCCCTTTAGTAATCTTACGGCTGTCCACCTGAGCGCCCTTAACAGGTACGTCAATTTCAAAGTGGATCAGCGTACCGTTACATGCTGCGCACGCCTCCTTAATTGTCATCTATCTTCTCCTGTTGACACCTGAATAAGTTTCTCGCAAAGCTCATCATAGGATATTCCAATAGCTGCCGCCTCTTGTGGAAGAAGGCTGGTAGGAGTCATTCCCGGCAATGTATTTGCTTCAAGGCAGATCATCTTACCATTGTCTCCAAGAATAAAATCCATACGCGAATACTTATCCAACGTAAGAGCATCTGCTGCTTTTTTAGCCATACCCTGCATCTTTTTTGCAACGTCTTCGGGTAGATCCGCGGGACAGATTTCCTCTGTAGCTCCTGCCTGATACTTATTCTTGTAATCGTAGAATCCACTCTTGGGCTTGATCTCTATGATGGGATATGCCTCACCATCCACTACAGCCACGGAAAACTCACGTCCTTTAACGTACTCTTCGACTACCACACGATTCTCGTAGCCAAAAGCAAGATCCAAGGCTTCTTTATATTCCTCGGCATTATGAGCAATCGAAACGCCCACAGACGATCCGCCACAGTTGGGTTTTACCACGCAGGGAAATCCACATTGAGGTTCTTCATCGGAACGGCTTGAAATATCCATGGATATTCCTTCAGCAACAGGAACTCCGGCCTCCTTAAAAATATGCCGGGTCATCCTCTTGTCCATAGCAAGAGCAGAACTCATATATCCTGTGCCCGTATAACGTATCCGATTGAGATCAAAAGCCGCCTGAACACGTCCGTTTTCTCCATCTTCTCCGTGAAGAGCCATGAAAACAATGTCAGATGCACGACAGATATTGATAACATTGGGGCCAAAATACCCTCGTTCGTAATCTTTTCTAAGCTCGTTTAAGGTCGCAATATCCGGTGCCTTTTCAGATATAGCCGATATCTTATCTAAAAGACTGTCATCCTTTTCAAAAATACCGCTAATATCCGCATCAGGTTCACCATATCCCAAAAATGCGTCAAGAAGAAGAACATTATGTCCGTTTCTCCTCAAGGCTTCCGCTACGTTTTTTCCTGTGATCAGGGAGACATCTCGCTCTGTGCTTATGCCTCCACATAAAACTGTAATGTTCATATTAATCCTTCTTTTAATAAATCCTTGTCCGGCAATATGGCGTTAAGCACAATACCGGCTATTGATGCAATGGCAAGAGGAGTAAGTGTAATGTATGTGCCTGCCGCCTCAAAAGTGATGCCCTTTGAAAAGCCGAGTCCCGAAACCAATATCACTGCTGCGATAATAAGGTTTCTGGACTTTGTAAAGTCCACATGGCTCTCCACAATGTTACGCACGCCTATTGCAGATATCATACCATACAATATGAAGCTTATTCCACCAAGTAGAGCAACAGGCATAGATCCGATAACTTCCGCAATCATCGGCGAAAAGCTGAGTATTACTGCATATACGGCTGCAATCCTTATTACTTTCGGATCATGAACCTTAGAAAGCTCAAGTACGCCGGTATTTTCACCGTAAGTAGTGTTTGCCGGACCTCCGATGGCGCTGGAAAAAGCCGTAGCAAGGCCATCACCTATAAGGGTTTTGTGAAGACCCGGATCTTCAATAAGGTTTTCGTCAATTGTAGCTGAAATAGCAGAAATATTACCAACATGCTCCATCATGGTAGCAATTGCAATAGGCGCCATTATCATTATTGCCGTGATATCAAACTTGCACCATGTGAAAGGCTGAAGCTGAACCGGAGCTGCTGTTGTAATCGCTTCGTAATTGATAAGAGCAGATCCATCCACATTGGTCATGCCTAATGCCTGTAAGATAATAGCGCAAACATACGTGATAATCACACCCATGAGAATCGGAATGATATTGAACATTCCCTTGCCCCATATGTTAAAAATGATTACAACCACAAATGCAATAACAGCAAGATACCAGTTCATTGACGCATTTTCTACAGCCGTAGGAGCCAATGAAATTCCAATTAAGATGATAATAGGGCCGGTAACTACCGGCGGAAGGAATCTCATTACCTTATGAACTCCCACCAACTTGATGATAAGCGCAAGCAAAGGATAAAGAAGACCT
>CAJOOT010000013.1 GCA_905236215.1 uncultured Eubacterium sp. | reverse complement strand
TTGGAAAATGGCCGTACAGATTGTTTTTTATCCTGTAGTAAGTCTTGTACTTATGTATCTCATCGGTACATTTGTACTAACTCCAATTGCCGATATTCTCAATTCAGGCATAACAGGACTTCTCAATGATACAGCAACCAACAGCAGTCTCCTTTCAAATACCATAGCATCTACCTTAATGGCCACAGACATGGGCGGAATAATCAATAAGGCAGCCTATGCATACGGTACCTCCGGCTTATCAGCCGGAGCTTCAGGCATCATGGCTTCCGTTATGCTCGGTGGCATGGTGCCTCCTGTTGGAGTTGCATTGTGCATAATTATGTTTCGCAGAAAATTTACAAAAGGCCAAAGATCTCAGTTTTCAGCTTTATTATTCATGGGGCTGTCATTTATTACCGAAGGCGTGCTGCCCTTTGTATTTACCGATGTATACCGGGTCATCATCTCAAGTATGGCAGGAGGCGCCACAGCCGGCTTCCTTTCAACACTGTTCGGCTGCACCATACCAGCACCTCACGGAGGTATATTTGTATTCCTACTGGCAAACAAACCCCTGCTGTATATACTTGCACTTATCTTAGGGTCTCTTGTTACTGCGTTTATCCTTGGTTTTTGGAAAAAAAATGTCGAGAATGAAATTCCCGAAGATTGAACTACGATTGAGTTAAAATTGTTTCATTCATACTGCCGGTACGATATCCCAAAAGATCCATGGTCACATATCCGAAACCAAGGGTCTTTATTTTTGAATAAATAAGAGTCCTCACTTTTTCATCAGCAAGCCTTGTTATATCCTCAGGCAATACTTCTATGCGCGCTATCACGTTGTCTCCATCTCCGTGAACACGAACTCGATACTGCTTAAAACCGGCATCAGCCAAAATCTTCTCGGCATCATCTACCATCACAACCCTCTTTTTGGTAAGCTTTTCTCCATACACAAAGCGAGAATAAAGACAGGCAAATGAAGGCTTTTCCGCAGTATTAAGGCCAAGCTCACGTGAAAGCTCGCGTATATCCCCTTTAGTAAGACCACACTCTCTTAAGGGACTTTTTATGCCAAGCTCTGCTATGGCCTGCATACCGGGGCGATAATCCCCCTCATCATCCTTGTTGGATCCCTCAAGAACATGGTCAATATCATATTCACGGGCTATCTCCAAAATCTTTGAAAACAGATGCTTCTTACATAAATAACATCTGTTTTTGGGATTTTGGTCAAAACCTTCTATTTCAAGTTCATCCGAATCAAAAAATATATGTCTTATCCCGATATCCGTACAAAAATCCACACTCTCCCTAAACTCACGATCCGGATATGCTGCCGAACGCGCTGTTACGGCAATCACATTTGAAGAACTTAAGGCTTCCGATGTCACCTTCAAAAGCAGCGCAGAATCAACACCGCCCGAAAATGCCACGATGGCACTTCCGAGCGGCGAAATATTTTTTATAAGTTTTGAATAGTTTTCATGAACATTCATGGATGATATACCTTATGTAAACCAGCCCCGGCAAAAGACACATTCACTCCTTGTTTAAGAATCTCATCTTATTGCCATTTTGCTTTTTCTTTTCAACTGAATGAACTTTATAATCATGGGGCAAAACTTCCTGAAACATCGTCTTAATGTTTACTTTACACACATCGCAGTATCTTCCGCTGGAAATGGCTTTTCCGCACTGCTCACAGAAGATCCCGCTGCCCTCTGCAGTGGTAAAAGAAAGGCGTTCCTCTCTAACCCAGGTAAGTATCTGCTTTTCTTTGACATCGCAGGCTTTGGCAACTTCAGGTGCAGTACAGCCCGGATTATCACGGATGTACTCCTTCACCTTGGCGAATTCATCATCCTGTTCCACGACACATTTAGGGCAGTACTGACTTCCGGTACTGTTGAATATCCTTCCACATCTCTTGCAGCATGATACATCCATAAGCGCCCTCCCCTCGCAAATTCATCTAGATGGTCTCAGGTGTCTTTCCGTGTCTTTCGTAACGCGTGCTCTTTGATATGCTATTATTCTCGTCAACAAACACTACATACGGACGATGTTCAGCTGCCTCCTCGGGAGTCATATCGCAATAGCACATGATGATTACATGATCTCCGGGCGACACAAAGCGCGCGGCCGCTCCGTTAAGACAAATCATACCGCTTCCGCGTTCTCCGCAGATGGTATATGTCTCCAGTCTTGATCCGTTTTCGATATCGGCCACGGTAACCTTTTCGTATTCAAGTATCCCCGCTGCTTCCATCAAATCCGGATCAATGGTGATAGAACCCACATAATTGAGATCTGCCTGTGTGACCACCGCCCGATGGATCTTACCTTTCAGCATCGTTACAGTCATTGTTCCTTATTACTCCTGTTCTTATAAGTCAAGACTCGCTCGTGAGACTTGGTTCGGATTTTGTGTCAGCATAGCTGACATTCAGGATCATCCCCGCCTAAATGCGGTGTTTTTCCTGTTATTTTATAAAGTTATCTATCAAACGTGTCTTTCCGATATATACTGCAACCGCAGCAAGTACCGGCCCATCAATGGACGAAACCTCTGTAAGAGTGTCCCAGTCTACTACCTCTACATAATCTATCTTTGCAAGCGGCTCTTTCTCGATAACGGATACAATGGTATCTTTAACTTTGGATGCATCACGCTCCCCGCCGTCAATGAGCTCTTTACCTTCTTTTAGTGCTTTTGAAAGCACCACCGCCGCCTTTCTTTCGTCAGCGGAAAGATAGGTGTTTCTGGAACTTTTGGCAAGCCCGTCTTCTTCTCTTATTATCGGGCATCCGATGATCTCGATATTAAAATCAAGATCGTTGACCATCCTGCGGACTACTGCAAGCTGCTGAGCATCCTTTTGTCCGAAATAGGCCCGGTCTGCCATGCTCAGATGGAAAAGTTTGGTAAGAACCGTACACACTCCGCTAAAGTGAGTGGGGCGTGTCTTTCCGCAAAGCACCGTGGTAATCTCGTATACTCCCACATGGGAAAGAAAGGTATCTCCGTACATCTCCTCGGGATCAGGATAAAAGATTGCATCAGCTCCAAGTTCTTCGCAAAGCTTTTTGTCTGCTTCAAAGTCTCTGGGATAGCTCTCAAGGTCTTCTCCGGCTGCAAACTGGATAGGATTGACGAAATCACTGACAATAACGTAATCGTTTTCCTCAACCGCTCTTTTGATAAGACTGCCGTGTCCTTCATGAAGATATCCCATGGTGGGGACAAGACCTATGGTTGCACCTTTCTTTTTGATTTCCCTAACTGTTTCTTTTATCTGAGTTTTCGTATTTAATACTATCATCTGTTAATTTCGCCCTCAAGTGTTTTAATGATTTCTTCATCTATCTTAAACGTATGCTCTTCAGCAGGAAATGCTCCGGACTTAACCTCGTCGGAATAAGCCTTAAACGCATCGGTCATGGCCTTTCCCACTTCTCCGAAGTGCTTGACAAACTTGGCCTGATGACCGGGGAAGAGATTGAGCATATCCTGATATACAAGCACCTGTCCGTCACATCCGGCTCCCGCGCCTATACCTATAGTCGGAATACTAAGCTGGCTGGTGATAAGAGCCGAAAGAGCCGCCGGAACGCATTCAAGTACAACCATAAAAGCTCCGGCCTTTTCTACTGCCTTTGCATCTTCAATTATCTGTCGTGCCTTTTGGACATTTTTCCCCTGAACCTTGAAACCTCCCATGGCATTAACAGACTGCGGAGTCATACCTATATGGGCACATACAGGAATAGATGCCCTGACTATGGCCGAAATTTCTTCACTTATTTCAACTCCGCCTTCAATCTTAACAGCCTGAGCTCCGCCTTCTTTTACGAGGCGTCCCGCATTCATAACCGCATCATATACGCTTCCCTGATATGACATAAAGGGCATATCGGCAATAACAAAAGCATCCGGAGCTCCCTTGCTGACCGCCTTTGTATGATGGATCATATCCTCCATGGTAACCGGAAGGGTATCATCATAACCCAGCATAGTCATGCCAAGAGAATCGCCGACAAGTATCGTCTCTATTCCCGCTGCGTTTATGATGGCCGCGGTACTGTAATCGTAAGCCGTCAGCATGGCAATCTTGTTGCCTTCCTCTTTTTGCTTTTGCAATGTGAGAACCGTGTTTTTCATTTCAGAGCCTCCTCAATTCTCAAATAATCTCTATCATGATGTTTTTTTTGCGCAAGCCTGATCGTCCTTAGAGCAAGCACTTTGTATAATTCTTTTTCTTCGTCGTTTACAGCCCCCAAATGAGCCAATACGGTATCAACATCTCCACGCTCTATGGGACCGGTGAGTGCAGCCTCCGGTCCTTTTTCCAGAGCAGACTTGATGTTAAGCATAACAAGAGGAGTTAGCGCAATACTTAAATCATCTTTTGAAAAGCCAACTCTTTTCAGCATTTCTTCGGACACATCAAGCAATGTGACCATAAAGTTCGATGCTATGGAAGCTGCAGTATGATACAAAACCTTCTTAGAGGCATCTATAACGGTAACTCTGTTTCCAATGCTTCTTAAAATACCGGTAATATCCTCCATACGGGCTTCATCTCCTTCAACTGTAAATACAGCTTCGGAAAAACTCTTCCATGACTCATATCTGTCAGAGATCGCCAAAAAAGGATGAACCGAATATCCATATGCTCCGTCTTCCCTGAGTGCATCAAAAACCGCACTGGTTTTTGCACCACTCAAGTGACATATTATCTTACCCGACATTTCCTCTTTTTTCAAGTCCTGACATATATTTTCTATCTGCCCGTCGGGAACAGAAACAAATATAACGTCACTTTCTCCAACAATTTCCGCATAGGATCCAAAAAAACCGCTGTCGGTAAATCTTGATGCCTCAAAGGCAGACTCCTCCGAACGACTCATATATCCGCTTATTGAAGCTCCATGTTCTTTAAGGTATTTTCCCAGTGAAAAGCCGACCTTTCCGGCTCCTATAAACCCGATATTCACAACACTATTCCTTTCAGAGAGCTATTTTATAATGTTCTTTCTCTTGATAAAAAACTCTTCTATGGCAGCTAACAGCTCAGATCTCGACATGGATTTCAGCAAATATCCGTCAGGCTTAAGCGCCAGGACATTCATCACGCTTTCCTTATCGCTCTTTCCCGTAAGAAAAATGACCGGCGTATCACTGGTAGCCGATTCCGTACGGATCATCTCAAGTATCTTGGGACCGGATGCCACCGGCATCTCGTAATCAAGAAGGATAAGATCCGGAGTATATCTGGCAAGGTAAGTAATGGCATTCATTCCGGAGTTGACCATGGTAACGGCATATTTTCCGGAGAGCCACTCCTTCATGGTGCGAAGGAAAAAGCTATCGTCATCGACCACCAGAATCTTCTTCCTGTTGTCACTGTTGACTCCCTTCTTGACGGTCTCTACCAGATCACCCACATTAAGCGGCCTTTCAAACTTGCGGGCAACAAGACCGACAGGAATAACATCCAATGCCATCTCCAATTCTTCTTTGGAGCCCACGAGATAAAGCATCTTATCCTCTTCCAGACAGGCATCCTTCAAATAAACCAGAAAGTCCTGATTCTCTTTTATATTCTCTTCAATATAGTAAATCACAAATTCGGACTCGGCTTTACATAACTCAAACTCCTCTATATCAGCCTCACATTCGATTACATTAAAGCCCGACTTTTCCAGTGTATCCACTATATTGATCACAAAAAATGAATTGCCCGGGCACACCATAACTATGCTTTTGTTCATAAAATTCTCCATTTCTCTTACATGAATCCGTCAAAAAGCTTAAGGAGCTCATCACGTTTAACATCAGCCACCATTTGTCTTATATCTTCCACCCGTTCCTTGTGAGCTTCCGGTATATCGTAGTCATTGAGCATGGTAATAAAATTATCCGCACTGTCAAAATCAAATGCTTCAATAGATTGACGCAAAGCTTCATAGGCGCTCATGAGCATCTTATCATCCATGGGCTTCTTATGTGAGATTCCTTCCTGCAAAGCATCATCCGAATCTCCAACCAGCCCGTCAGATATTTCCATAGCCTCTCTTATCACCATAACGCATTTTTTATATTTAGCAAGAAATGACGGCGTCCTATCTTCTATCTCCGATATATTCCGGTCTTCACCGTATTTTTCAAGCTGCCCGGCTAAGACAGACAAATCCGTAAGACCCGCCAGTGCTGCCGAACTCTTTAGAGAATGTACCCTGACCGTATAGTCTTTAAGTTTAGAATAAGCCATGGTGCTTTCTATGGCTTTCGCATTCTCATCTGCCCGGGCTGCAAATTCCCTGAGGATTTTCTCATATGTAGCTGCTCCGTCACAAAGTTCCATTCCTTTTATGACGTCGAATTGACTGCTTTTAGATACTTTTTCAATAAAAGGCGTGGTAATTACGCTTTCCTCATCTCTTTTAAACAGATCATTAATCTCCAGCTTTTCTTTGGGCAGATACTTGAGGATCATGTCTTCAAGTACGGAGGAACCAACGGGCTTGGAAATATAATCGTCGAAGCCCTCGGATAAGAATCTCTCCTTCATACCGGTAACTGCATTGGCTGTAAAAACAATAACCGGTGTGGAAAAATTAAGGGAATCCTCTCCCAAAGCCCTGATGGCTTCCAGTGCCTGTGTACCGTCCATTCCCGGCATCCTGTGATCCATAAAAATAATATCGTATTTGTTTTTTCGGGCTTTTTCTATACCCTCGGCTCCGCTTAATGCGGTATCCACCTTAATATCCGTGCGTTCCAGGAAACACCTGACAACTACAAGGTTCATCTGAGTATCGTCCACCACAAGTATCGACGCCTCAGGTGCCTGGAAAGGTGCTTCCCGGGAAACACTCTTTCGGATGTTGTAAGCAGACTTTTTGGAAGCCTCTTCTATGGTCGTATTACCAAACACTTCCTGCGCTATGGTAAAGCTGAATTCAGACCCTACGCCATATTGGCTCTCAACATGAAGCACGGAACCCATCATAGCAAGAAGAGATTGTGTGATATTCATGCCCAGTCCGGTTCCCTGAATACTCTTGTTTCTCTCTTCCTCAACTCTGGTAAACGGCGCAAAAATCGTGTTTACATCCTCTTGTTTCATACCGATACCGGTGTCGGTAATATTCCATGTGAAAAGTCCCCATCCTTCTCCTGCAGTTTTGTAGGTAACACTCAGACTGACTGAGCCAAAGTTGGTATATTTAATAGCATTGTCGAGAATATTGGTAAGCACTTGTCGAATCCTGACCACATCCCCACGCAACTCGTCGGGTATGGACGGATCTGCATTAAAGTATAAATCAAGTCCCTTTTGATCAGCCTTACTGCTGAGAAGTACTTTAAGATCGTTTAGCAGGGAAGACAAACTGTATCGCTCCGGTATAATTTCCATCTTTCCGGCTTCTATTCTGGAAAAATCGAGGATATCATTGACCAATGAAAGCAATCCGTTTCCTGCTTCTCTGATATCTTCCGCGTATTTTAATGTCTTCTTTTCGGAAGACTCCCTGAGGATCATCTCATCAAGACCCAAAATAGCATTGATAGGCGTTCGGATTTCATGAGACATATTGGACAAGAAAGCTGACTTTGCTTCGTTTGACGCTCTCTCCAACTCAACCTGGCTGATAAGCTCACGCTCCCGTTCTTTTTCTCTCAAGCTGGCATATTCGTTGGTGGACTGCCTCATAAAAGTAAAAACTCTGTCCAACACGGGTATAACCGCATCTTCATCAAAATCCAACCTGTACTGTCCATAATCCGGATATGATGATTTATCCGTTCCTAAAACATCGCCCTCTCTAAATGCAAAAGGAGTGATCGCACAGTTCATTGGTACTATATGACCTTCGATACGTGAGATCTCTCCAAAAGTACATACTCCGGAAACATCGACCCCGAAGCGGTTATAAAAATCTATTTCTCTTTGCTGTTCATTCCCAAGATAATCGGCTCTGTTAGCGCAGATAATGCTCAATATACCCTGTGGTCGAAAATCCTCAAGTTTTAGCGAGCTCTCGTATGATTCCGACAATATGTTTTTGACGCTGCCAAAAGAAAGAAAGAATGTCTCGCCTTCTTTTACATCTGCAGTGAAATACATGGATCCGTTTT
>CAJOOT010000012.1 GCA_905236215.1 uncultured Eubacterium sp. | reverse complement strand
GTCAGCTTGTGGCCAGAGAAGCGTCACAGATGCTTGGAATTCCGTTTGGTATAGTAGATCTTTCGCTTGCCCCTACTCCTGCGGTAGGAGATTCAGTGGCGGATATATTAAAAGAAATCGGTCTTGAAGATGCAGGTGCTCCCGGCACCACGGCAGCTCTTGCTCTTCTCAACGATCAGGTCAAAAAGGGCGGTGTTATGGCATCTTCATATGTAGGCGGCTTGAGCGGTGCTTTTATTCCCGTATCCGAGGATGCGGGTATGATCCGTGCGGTTGAAAGCGGCGCTATGTGCTTGGAGAAGCTTGAGGCCATGACCTGTGTATGTTCGGTTGGTCTTGATATGGTGGCTCTTCCCGGAGATACTCCTGCATCCACTATTTCCGGCATTATTGCCGATGAGATGGCTATCGGTATGGTCAATCAAAAGACCACAGCCTGCAGGCTTATTCCGGCGTACGGGAAAAAGGTCGGGGATTCGGTAGAGTTTGGCGGACTCTTCGGTTATGCTCCCATTATGCCTGTCAATAGATTCTCATGTGAGGCTTTTGTTAATCGGGGAGGCAGGATACCTGCTCCGATACACAGTTTCAAGAATTGAGGATCCCATGCAGCAGGAATACAGAACGGGACTTAAAGCAGGCATTCCCATTGCATTAGGCTATTTTGCCGTGTCATTTACCTTCGGTATTTTGGGATCAATATACGGATTGGAGCCGTGGCAGACCACGGTCATATCCTTGACTAATCTGACCAGTGCCGGACAGTTTGCAGGACTTTCGGTAATGGCATCAGCGGGTTCTTTTTTTGAGATGGCTTTGACACAGCTTGTCATCAATTTGCGCTATGCGCTTATGGGAATTACGCTTACTCAAAAACTGGATTCAAAATTCAAAGGTATATTCAGGATTATTCTGGGCGCATTTATCACGGATGAGATATTTGCGGTAGCGGCTGTCAGGGGGAAGCCTGTCACCAGAGTATACTTTGTGGGGCTTATTACCCTGCCGTATATCGGCTGGGGCGCCGGAACTTTTTTGGGAGCTGTCATGGGTGATGTGCTTCCGGGAATAGTGGTAACATCGCTTGGAATTGCTCTTTACGGTATGTTTACGGCTCTGGTGATTCCGGCTATGCGCAGTGACAGGCACATAGGTGTAGTGGTTTTTATAGCCGTAGGTATCAGTTTGGCACTGTATTATATTCCGGGACTTAATGCCATATCCAGCGGATTTGCGGTCATTATCTGTACGGTGGCAGCCTCGGTTATAGGTGCGGTTGTCTTTCCCATACCCGATGAGGATGAAAACACTAAGGAGGCGGCAGGATGATTCAGAATTATGCAGCCTATGTCTTTGTGATGTCCCTTGTCACCTATCTTATAAGAGCTATACCGTTTACTGCGGTCACGGGCAGGATCAAAAATCGTTTTATAAGATCCTTTCTTTATTACGTTCCATATGCCGTACTTTCATCCATGACCGTGCCTGCCATATTCTATGCTACCGGATCGATGATTTCTGCTTTCATTGGATTCGGAGTGGCAATATTGTTGGCTTTTCTTGACAAGGGACTGATAACAGTGGCATTATCATCAAGTGCAGCAGTACTTGTTGTAGATCTTTTGATGAGCACCGGAACCTGAACAAGGGAGGATTACCATGGATATCAAAGAGATTCTTTCAAAGACGGATCATACTCTGCTAAAGCCCGAATCAACATGGGAACAGATACAAACACTTATTGATGAGGCTATAAGGTATTCTGCGGCCTCTGTTTGTATACCGCCATCATTTGTCAAAAGAGCTGCGGATTATGCTAACGGACAAATGCCTGTATGTACCGTGGTAGGCTTTCCAAACGGATATGCTTCCCCTCGCACCAAGATATTCGAAGCAGTTGATGCCATAGAAAACGGAGCATCGGAAATAGATTCCGTCATCAACGTGGGTGATGTCAAAGCCGGAGATTACGATCTTGTCATGGCTGAACTTGCAGCATTGCGCAGAGCTACTGAAGGCTATATTTTAAAGATAATAATAGAATGCTGTCTTCTTACTGAAAAAGAAAAGATAGAATTATGTAAACTTGTTACCGAGGCCGGGGCAGATTATATCAAGACATCCACCGGCTTTTCGACGGGCGGAGCCACCTTCGAGGATGTTAAGCTTCTAAGAGAGAATGTCGGATCTACGGTCAAAGTAAAGGCCGCAGGCGGAATATCGTCACTTGAAGATGCCGCACGCTTTATTGAGAGTGGAGCGGACAGGCTCGGCACCAGCAGGATCATTAAGCTCATTATGAAAGGAGAAACTCTCAAATGAACGAATTTTTAAAGGAATACCAGAGCAAGCTTACCACTGCTGATGAAGCGGTAAAATGCGTCAAATCCGGAGATTGGGTGGACTACAGCTGGAACCTGGCTGTACCCATCGAGCTCGATCAGGCTCTTGCCAAAAGAGCTCCGGAGCTTCATGATGTTAAGATCCGGGGAGGACTTAGCATGCATCCTTTGGCAGTATGCGATCTGGAAGATGCGGCAGATCACTTCACATACAACAGTGCTCATGTAAGCGGCGTTGAGCGCAAACACATGGCACCCAAGGGCAACGTATTCTATACGCCTATCCGTTATTCGGAGCTTCCGTCATACTATGACAACATGGAGCCCAACGATGTCATGATGATTCGTACCTGCCCCATGGACGAGCACGGTTTTTTCAACTTCGGACCGAATACATCACATCTTGCTGCTGCGGCAAGACACTCTAAGCACATTATCATAGAGGTCAATGAGAATATGCCTAAGTGTCTGGGGGGCTTCGAGCAGGAAATACATATTTCCAAGGTAGATGCCATCATCGAGAGTTCCAACCAGCCTATGGAGACTGTGGCTGATTCTGAGCCTACTGATGTAGATATCAAGATAGCCAAGCTCATCTTTGAAGAACTCTCCGATGGATGTTGTTTGCAGCTTGGCATCGGTAAGACGCCCAATGCGGTAGGAAGCATGATTGCAGAGTCAGATCTTAAGGATCTGGGCGTACAGACTGAAATGTATGTAGATGCATTTATGAAGCTGGCCAAGGCAGGAAAGATCACGGGTCGCAACAAGCCCTTTGATGTAGGACGTCAGTCATATGCATTTGCAGCCGGCTCTCAGGAAATGTACGATTATCTCGACAATAACCCCGAGTGCCTTGCAGCACCGGTATCCTATACCAATGATATTGCTCATCTTCAGCAGATTCCGAACTTCATGTCCATCAACAGCGGTATCAATGTAGATCTTTTCGGCCAGGTGGCATCAGAGACAGCAGGCCTTCGCCATATATCAGGTGCAGGCGGGCAGCAGGACTTTGTGATGGGAGCTTACCTTTCTCCGGGCGGAAAGAGCTTCCTTTGTATTCCGGCAGTACGTACCGGCAAGGATGGATCTAGGTCATCAAATATCGTACCTACACTTCCTCAGGGAGCGGTAGTCACAGCCACCCGTACCAACACACACTTCGTGGTTACCGAGTATGGTAAGGTCAATCTCAAGGGCATGAGTACCTGGGAGAGAGCTGAAAAGCTCATCGGAATTGCCGCTCCGGAGTTTTATGATGAACTCGTATCTCAGGCGGAACAGATGGGTATCTGGAGAAAGAGTAACAAAAAATAATAATTAAAGATCATATGCCGAATATAAAGTTCCCGATGTAAGGTATGAAATTATTACTTTACGTCGGGAGGTTTTTATTTGAAAAACAAAATGGATTTGATACAAACGGAGAAATGTTAATGGAAACATCGACATATGAATTAGATATTAATGAAATTGCAGATTTGCCGGAGGGAAGCTATCTGCTTGTGGACATCAGGGATGAGACTTCTTTTGAGTATGGAAGCATGGAGGCTGCCGTCAATATTCCTGATATCATAAATGAGGCACAGAACGGTGTTTTGCCGAAGAATAAAAAGATTATCCTGTTCTGTATGCATGGGATACAGACTCCGCCATATGTTAATGAACTTCGTGATATGGGCTATGAGGCATACCACTTAAAAGACGGATATAGCGCCTACCTGCGAAAAATGGCATCGGAACATAGAAATCGCGCCCGTGAGATTGAGCTGACCATTAGTAAACACAAAAAGTTTCATAAGAATCTGTTTAGTCGTTTTGCAAAAGCAGTGCGTGATTATGAGCTGATTATGCCCGGAGACAGGATAGCGGTCTGCATTTCCGGAGGCAAGGATTCAATGCTCATGGCAAAGTTGTTTCAGGAGATAAAGCGTCATAACAAGATTCCGTTTGAACTGGTCTTTCTGGTGATGGATCCCGGCTATAATGAGCTGAATCGAATGGTAATTGAAAACAATGCGAAGATGATGGGTGTTCCCATTGAGATCTTTGAGACATTTATTTTTGATGCGGTGTATGATATAGAAAAATCACCCTGCTATCTTTGTGCGCGAATGCGCAGGGGTTATTTGTATAACGAGGCAAAGAATCGTGGGTGTAATAAGATTGCATTAGGACATCATTATGATGATGTGATCGAGACAATCCTTATGTCTATGCTTTGGGGAGGGCAGATTCAGACCATGATGCCAAAGCTTCATAGCCAAAATTTTGAAGGAATGGAGCTGATTCGCCCTATGTATCTCATTCGTGAGGATGATATCAAGGCATGGCGTGATTACAACGGGTTGCATTTTATCCAGTGTGCCTGTCATTTCACGGATACCTGTTCATCATGCAGAGATGACGGGGTGTCGGTTTCCAAGCGTATGGAAACAAAAAAGCTGATACAACAGCTCAAAAAGAATAATCCGTTTGTTGAGTCGAATATTTTCAATAGTGTATCAAATGTAAATATGGATATGCTTCCCGCATACAAAGCAAATGGCAGGAAGCACAGTTTCCTGGATAATTATGAACAAGATAGCAGGGAATAGATTATCAACCTATGTGGAAAAAAACAAACCACCGGCGAAATACTTTCGTAAGTGCTTCATGTTTAGACTATTTGGGAAAATTGCAAGAAAAAACGGACAGGAGATAACTCCTGCCCGTGAAATTCAAAAAAAACTATTGCGTCATGGCGCCCATGAAAAGCTCACAGAGCTCTTTTGCAAGATAAATGGGATATAGCTGAACCATTACACTGTCGATGATGTCTCCTACTTTGAGTTTGAAGGTTATCTTCAGGAAAGAAGCTCCGGGTTCTTCAAACATTTTTTCGAAGATCTTAACACTTTCCACATCGATGGAATTAACCTGTGGAGGGCTGATATCTACGGCTTTGTTAAGAATGGTGGAAAGAGATGTGGCAGAAGCCCCCATCATCTGGTTCATGGCTTCGGATATGGCGCTTATGTGCATGTCGGTGACTTCACCTTCACAGTTTGAGCCATCACCACCCATCATAAGATCCATCATAATCTTTACATCACGTTCCTTAAGAATCATGACATTATTGCCTTCAACTCCGGTAATATAATGTATCTGAACGAAGTAGCACGTGGACTCATAATCATCCAATGCCTGGCTTCGATTGATGACCTCTACAAACGGAGTGGTAATGTCGACAGACCTGTTGACCATCATTGAAAGGGAGGTGGCAGCGTTACCCATGCTGATATTGGCCAATTCTCCCATAAGATCAGTTTCCAAAGTATTGATAGTGTCTGACATATTTTTCCCTCACTTCCCCAAGTCTTGTGTGCTCATTTTAGAATAATGTCAGAATAATGTCAATGTGTTACGAAGCTATTTTCTGTTTATGTTTGTAAATGTTTTTTTGGCTGTCGTTTTGAACAATAAGAATTTTCACCCT
Organism: uncultured Eubacterium sp.; assembly: GCA_905236215.1. Lineage (GTDB taxonomy): Bacteria > Bacillota > Clostridia > Lachnospirales > Lachnospiraceae > RUG14243. The sequence continues at coordinate 2,861 of CAJOOT010000012.1, read as the reverse complement.
CGTGCAGAGTGCACGAGGTTTTTTGTCTTGACTACGAATATACTTTTCGTAAAAGGGGATAAAAATTCATCCCGGTTGGAGGTAAATGATTAATGAAGACTTTTGAAACTGATGTGGCCATAATCGGAGCCGGAACAGCCGGAATACCGGCTGCAATAGAAGCGGCCCGATCCAAAGTTCGTGTTGACGTATTTGAACAGTCTGATACCTGGGGTGGTCCGGCGAAGGGCGGAAACGGAGTCTTTGCTGTAGGATCGAAGATGCAGAAGCTAAAGCAATTTACCTATACAAAGGAGGAAATACTTCGCTATTGGATGGAATATACGCACAACAACGTGGATGCCAGACTGGTATCGGAGTTCATAAATCGCTCTGCGGATACTGTTGAATGGCTTTCTGAAATGGGAGTGGATTTTTCGGATCTTATAGCTTATTATCCCGGAGCTAAATATGTATGGCATTTTCGAAGGGACGGATCTGCTTTTATCGGCGATATTTTGAAAAAAACAAGTGACAAGGAAGGCGTTACCTATCATATGCAGACAAAGGTTAATCGCCTCATTATGGATGGTAAAAGATGTATAGGCTTTGAAGCAGAAAATGCGGAAGGCGTATATGAGGTACATGCAAAAGCGGTGATAATAGCCACGGGCGGTACCGGTAAACGTGCCGATTTTGTGAAAAAGGAGACGGGATGGCAACTTGGAGAAGAAGATCCGGATACGGATATAAGCGTATTCCCACATTTTTGTTATGAAGATCCGACCACGGCACCCAAGCTTGGAGTAGAGCTGGGGTGGGAAGTAGGAGCCATGCATACGCGGCTTATGATTGATTCTTTTGCATCAATACCGGCTCCGAATTTCGGGCCTGGAGGAGTACCGGCTCAGCTTCCGTGGTTCAGGCAGCCTCAGAATATCTGCGTAAATTATCACGGAGAACGTTTCATTGACGAGGCAGAGATGAGAAACGGCGCATTTATGGGAAACGCCATAGCTATCCAAAAGAAGCAGACCGGTTTTATGATCTTTACTCAACAGATGAGAGAACACTATGACAATGTAGGTATGGATTATGAAATGGGTAATGTTCATTTCATGGATGATCTTACGGCTGATGAATATCTCGAGATGAATTGGAAAAGAGGAAATCAGGACATAATGATCTACGAGTCTTTAGAGGAACTCTGTGAAGGAATGGGTATAGACCGAAGGCTTATTGATACGGTTAAGGAATATAACGACAACATTAAAAATCTTAAGGGAGATCCGATTTTTCACAAAGATCCGGCGTATCTTATGCCTATTGAAGGGAGCAGATATTACGTGGCCAGGTTTAAGCGTCATGCATATGGAGTGATGGGAGGCATGCGTATCAACTATAGAGCAGAACTGCTTGATACTCAGACCGATCCCATACCCGGTCTGTATGGAGCCGGCAACGATGTAAATTGCCTGTATACGGATACATATCCGTTTGCACTTTCGGGAAACACATCCAGTTTTGCGATCAATTCGGGGAGGATCGCAGGTCAGGAGGCGGCAAAATATGCCAAATCACACTGAATATATTTCCACGACCAATTAAATTGTTTAAAATGTTAGAGGAGGAACTAAAAAATGGCGATGCAACAGATTAATAAGGTCAGGGAGGAAGACAAGATTCCCGTTTCAGGAAAACTGGCTTATTCAATCGGATTTGCCGGAAAAGACTGTTTTCAGACTATCACGAACTCATATCTTATGATGTTTCTTATGATGGTAGTTGGGCTTCCGGGAGAGTTTATAGGGGCGATGATGCTCGGAGCGAGGATTTGGGATGCCATAAATGATCCTATCCTGGGATCCATAGCCGATCATACCAACACCAAGTGGGGACGTTTTAAGCCATATCTTTTTACGGCAATCCCGTTGGCACTCGTTTTCGGTGCATTGTTCTTTTCACCCAATTTAGAGGGTGTGCCGCAGATGGTATATTATACTGTGGTATATGTGTTGTTCGGAATGGGGCTTACAATAATCGAGGTACCGTATTTTGGTCTTGCCGGAGCCATGAGCTTCGATCCTATGGAGAGAGCTACAGTTACTGCGTGGAGCCGTATAGCATCCCGTATTCCGGCAGCTCTGCTTCCGATTATGCTCGGATTTTTGCTTACTCAGTTCAGTGATAAGGATGGATATTTCTACACCGCCGTTATAGTTGGAGTTATTGCAATCATTACCAGTTTTATTGCATTTGCCGGTGTTAAGGAAAAAGCACTTGTCAACGCTGAACCCAGCGCAAAAAAACATACCGGATGGAGAGATTTTTTGTCTATATTAAAAGGAAACTGGGCATTACTTGTCGTTATGATTGCACAGCTCTTCTTTACCTTTAATACTATATTAAGTGATATGGTAAATGCCTATTATTTGACGTATTCATTGGGATCGCCTGCTCTTATAGTAGGTGTGGGAGTGGCTCTCGTAGGTATAGGCGCTGCCTTGGGTCAGTTTCTTTATCCCTATCTTCTCAGGAAGATACAGAGTTGCAAAGTAATAATGTTAATAGGCGTGCCTGTCTATTGCCTGCTTCTTTTGTTCTGTTATTTTGCGGGTAATATATCAATACCCCTTTATCTTATTCTTCTGATAATGGTCAACGTATTGACAGGTATTCTTCAGATAAACGTTATCAACCTCTGTTTTGAAGTGGCTGATAAGTTTGAGTATGAAAATGAAGTACGTGCTGATGCTACAATCTTTGCTATAGTTTCATTCCTTATGAAACTGGCAGCCGGTCTTGCTGCTACAATAGCAGGTATAGGACTTCAGTGGGCAGGATTTGAAGGAATGGGACCTGTCACCATTGATGTCACTCAG
>CAJOOT010000011.1 GCA_905236215.1 uncultured Eubacterium sp. | reverse complement strand
TATAGTGCGAAGCATGTCTCCAAAGGTCGATCTGTGCGCTTCATCTACTATAAAAACCAATCTTTTTGCGTTTATGATCTCTATGTCCGCCGCTTTTAGCCCTTCATTCTCCTCACTTATATTGCTCATCTTCTGAATGGATGTGACGATCAGTGTATCCGCAGGATCCGTGCTCTTGAGCTTTCCCACCAATACATGAGTATCTTCCGTTTCCTGAACAGTATTGCTTTTCTGCTGTTCGGATAACCCGGCTCCGGCAAAATTCCTGTATTCTTTAAGCGATTGCGTGCCGAGTTCAATCCTGTCCATCAGGAAAACAACTTTATCAGCATCTTTTGATGTCGCTATCAGCTGCGCAGACTTAAAGGAGGTCATAGTCTTGCCCGAACCGGTCGTATGCCAGATATAGCCGCCAAGCTGATTATCTTTCTCCCATTTTGTTTTTGCAACCTTATCAGAAATTGCATTGGCGGCATAATACTGGTAGCTTCTCATAACTTTCAGCACGCCGTCGGAATCATCAGCAACAGTATAAAAACCTATAAGCTGGTGCGCCATAGGAATTGATAACAATGTTGCTCCGATCTGTTTCCAATCGTTAATGGGTTCATTATTAAAGTCTGCCCAGTGAAAATAATAATTTGGATTGAATTTCCCTTCCGGTCCCGGATTTGCAAAATATAGTGTTTCTTCCGGATTCATTGCAACAAAAATCTGAACAAGTGCAAATAATCCGCTAAAAATTCCTTCATCTGCGTATTTCTCTATCTGATTGGAAGCCTGGCTGACAGGCACTCCGCTTTTCTTAAGTTCTATATGAATAACCGGCATTCCGTTGATCAGAAGCATAAGATCTCCGCGACGGTCGTTCAGTATCTTGGATTTTGTTGGAAATTCAGGCTGCTCAGCTATCTGATAGCGGCTCTGACCCGCAGCAATCTCTCTTCTTTCATATATTTTCAAAGAAACTTCTTTTCCGAAGTGGGCAGTATCGTCCGGATTATCACGGGTAATAGCCACACTTCCGCCATTGATAAAACCATTTAACCTCAAAGGAGTCTTAAGAGTCTCAATCTGCTCGATTATCTGTCTCATCTCTCCATCCGTCAGCGGATAATCATTTAGGCGATCAATTCCACGATTGTTTTCATACAGGATGTTTGCCCAATTTTGAATCAGTTCCCCCTCGGTAGGATTCTTTATAACCTCTTTTTCCCACCCGTAGTTCTTTAACAGATCTATGAGTGCCTGCTCAAAATCCGACTCCTTACTGAATCCCATTATCCTATCATTTCCTTTCCAAGTCCTTGCCATTCAGCTTATCTCTGGTCATCATCAAAGCATATCCCAGCAGATTCTGTCCTCTCCATTTATGTCTGTCAAAGCGACTTTCATCAGTCATTGATAATCCAATGCCCCAAATCTGATCCTTGACCGCACATTCCGCCAAAACCGCATCACCTGTATCCTTAAGCTGATCCCACAGGCTTTCATTCTGTGAGAATTTCGCGATCAGTCCCTCATAAATGACAATCTGCCTTATTCCGTTCCAGATATGATCGTCATACCCGGAAACGACACGGCCTAACTGCTTTATCCTTGCCACATCATCCGTTTCCAGTATCTGTGCGGCGATTTCCTTATCATTGAAGTGATCAGCTTTTTGATACATCATATATTGTTCCATCGAGGAGTATTCGATTCCGGAAACGGTAAATTTAGACAGATACCAGTTGCTTAAATAACCGTTCTCCTCATCAGGGTTATGGAAGCATATTATTTTTCTCATGCCCTACCCACCTTTCAATAGCCAGATCCATGTCCAAATCGTGTAGAACATTCGACTTAACATACATAAATTCAAAAGGATACTGCTGTATGATCGCCCTGCTGCTCTTTCCGGTGTGTTGCTGAAGATATGTATAAAAATATCCAAGCCAATCGCAAAGAAGCGGATCGTATGCTGTCGTTCCTTCCACGGCTTGAAATTGTCTGTCCATATCATTCCAACTCTGCGTACAGAAACGTGCATATCTCTTATCTATATTTTCTCTTAGATGAGAACACATATACTGTGTGACCATTGCGTCCATATTCAGATTTTTCCACGCCCAGTTCTGAAACAGTTTACCTGTTTCTTCCGCCAAATCATCCACGTATAGATCTTTCATAATCGCTCTCCCAATAATCAGATGTAATTTCTGAATGTATCCTTCAATGTATTTCTTTCGGAATTGATCAAGTCATATAGGCTTTTTCTTGCTGCGAGATCCCTTTCATTATATTTTTCTAAATATATATCCATGCTGATCTCCTCTACCGGATCGTAAACCTGTTTCAAAGCTTCAAATGCCTGCTTTGACTTAATGCAATACTGAATCCCAAGATCTCCAAGTTTAAGCGCTTCTCTTAAAAGAGAAGCGTCTAATTCATCTCTTACGAATCTCTTGGCAATCAGGAAATAGGACGCATCTGCTCGCCATCCCTTAATTATATCATAGGTAGAAGTGTCAAGCTTGTATTTCTCGACAAACTGAGGCGCAAACCTTTTATATCTGATGGAATCATCTGCTTCTCTATGACTCATGAGCTCTGCAATCCATATAAGCGGATCATATTCATCAAAGTCCAAAACATTTAATGATTCAATATCTAAGTCCAATTTGTAAAGGTATCCATCTGTTTCATTACAAACGGCCCATTCCCTTGCCAATTGTATATCCGGAGTTAAGTAAAGTCCCTTTCCGTAATCGTGATGCTCTCTTCCCTTTCCGAACTGTGGTTCAAGGGTGGGATTCGGCGAGCCATGATATAAAGTTAGCACACTCATTTCCTTTCCTCCATATTTTATACAAACATCTTTTCCAGCATAGACTTTTTAATATTCTTCAGCTTTTCCAACTTACGCTGATGAAGGGTGATAAGGTTATCGAGGTTTGCAAAATATGCTCCAATTCTAGTTTGCTCTTCAATGGATTTTGGCATAATCATATCAGTATCTTGAAGTGCAGACTTTGAAATTGATGTAACTTTTATTCCCTGCATCAGTGGTTTTAGCTGGCTGTGATATGCAGGTGAATTAATATAGTACCCAAGGAACATCGGACCATATTTTTTCTTTGGACGACACGCAATTGTATGAAGACCAGAAAGCAGTTTCAACCCTTCTACGCCTTGTATTTCAGTGCATTTTCCTACAGTATCATCCTCAGCTGTGTCTGCAATAACAATATCGCCATCTTGTAGAAATGAGTTCTTAAATTTCTCGGTTTTGGCAGTATCGGTAATATATGGTAACTCTGTTTCTGCGGCATCAATATAATCACCAAATTTTATCAGTACATCACCATAATGCACATTCTTCACTGTACCGCATTCATAGTTCAATTCTGCTCTCGAAAATGTGTTATTTTGCAAACCTTCGAAGACGGAATAGAACTTACGCTGTTCCCAAGCGTCAGTGAACCCCGTAAAGCGAATTTCCGGAATTGAAGCTCCATCACGAGGGAACATTTTTTCTAGCATGGACTTTTTTGCATTCACCAACTTGTCATACTTACGCTGATGAAGGGTGATAAGGTTGTCGAGAGACTCAAAATACTCACCCAATTTAATCTGTTCATCCATTGCTGGATAAGAAACGGTGGTCCCTCCAACAAGTTCTTTGTTTAAATTATTAACGGTACTTCCTGCAGCCATAGCCTTATATTGAGAAAGCATATTATCGGTTCCAAGAAGAATACATAAAAACTTCAAATCAAAGTTCTTTTGAGTATCACGAATAGCAAGCCAACCGTCATGAATACAGCCATCT
>CAJOOT010000010.1 GCA_905236215.1 uncultured Eubacterium sp. | reverse complement strand
CTGTATTCTCGCCGCAAAATCGGCAAAGGAGTCAACAGTTTGAAAATCCTCAAGATCTGCTATATCAGCCTTAACAGTCACAAGGTATTCGTCAATGCCCACCCTCTCACAATATTCATAAAGAGCCTTGCTTTTTTCCTCAATGCTCTTTATTCTCTGTTTTATGTCAACAAGAGCTTCACTTAGATATTGAGAATTAAATACACCCTTTTCCTCGTCAACGCGGTATATATCCGCAGCCATATCCAGAAAAGAATCCGGGTCGGGATAACTGACGGAGAACTTATAGAGCTTGACGATAAGATCTCTTATCTTATCATTTGATCTTTCATTGCCAAAACATTCCGCAAACCTGATAATTGCCTCATCTCCGGCTTCAAATCTGTCCTCTAAAAGCTTATCTCCCACATCAGCCTGAAGGAGCTTAACCTCATTCTCATCCGCAACTCTGGACGCCGGATCGAAGCCTATCCTGTAGAAACCGTTGGCGATTACCGACTGGCAAAAGCTGTCAATTGTGCATATCTTTGCACCCCTCAAAAGTGACAACTGACCCTTAAGCCTCGGATCCGCATCTTTTTCCTTGAGTGCTTTCCTTAAGGCTTTAGCAAGCTTTTCTTTCATCTGAGAGGCAGCTGCTCTGGTAAATGTAACGATAAGTAGCCTGTCTACATCCACAGGATCTTCAGGATCCGTGACATATGATATGGCTCTTTGAGTTAATACAGCCGTCTTTCCGGAGCCTGCAGCTGCAGACACCAGCACATTGCCGCCCTTTGTATCTATTACTTTCTGCTGTTCAGTAGTAAACTTCATAAGCTGCGCCTCTATTCTTCATCATTGTCGTCAGGCAGTATGCCCAACTTCTCCATCATTTTTCTGCTCTCTGCGGGCTTGTCTCTATATCTGTCGACACCACCCATTTCATCAAAACCGCATACCGACCCATATGGGCAATATGTACACGAAGTGTATCTCGTATCCAGTCTCAGCGGAGATATTGCGGCATCTCCCGAAAGTATCCTCTTTCCGTCTAACTCCGCCACTTTTATTGCATCCGAAGAATACCGCAGAAGAGTTACCTCATCTGTGACAGAACCGTCTTCTATTATGTATCCTTCTTTATTCAGCCTGATATGCGCCACATCCGAACTCTTTTTATTTGACAGATCATTGTCCGTGGCATCGGGCACATCCATATCATATGCAGAGATACCGCTTAGCCTCAGGTGTTTTTTTATTGCTTTATCAACTGCATCCGCATCTTTACCGTTCTTGAGTTTGTCTTCACCGATAAATGGGTCTGACATTGAATAATAATATGCACCTGCAGCCACAACATTTTCAGAGGAGAACTGCCTTTTTATCTCTTCCATTGCCGCCTGAAGGTAGACCATAAGCTGCAGAGAAGTTCCCGAATAGATACCCGGTATATCAAAATCTTTATCGTATGATTTATAATCTATCACCCTGACCAGTGCATTCCCGCGTACATGGGCAACATCCGCCCTGTCAATACGCCCGTAAAGGTTCACTTTTCCATCATTTCCGGCCTTTATGTTGAAACTCCGTTCCAGCCATAACGGCTCAAAGCTGCCCTCCCGTATCTGATAGGTGATGACATCAGTTGCTCTGTGGAATACGCGACGAATCCGTTCTTTTATGTATCTTCCTCCTGCACTGTAAGAAAGCGGAAGATCCTGTGCCTGTTGAAGAGCGTCTTCCATGGCAACTTCGGACAAAGCAGCAATCTCCTCAGGCCTAAGATCACTAACCCTTTTCCCGTCAGATGTGGCGCTTCTCATAAAACGCTCAACCGCGTCATGGTAAATATTACCAACATCACTGGGATTAAGACTCCATATCTTTCTCTCTCGAAGATTAAGTCCATATTTAAGAAAATGAGAAAATGCACACCCGGCAAATTTTTCAAGCCTGGTCACACTACAGCTTATAGATGTTCCGTAAAGCCCCTTAGCCCTGTCTTCGCTTATAGAAGCCTCCTTTTTTTCCGTGAGGATCAGAGCTTCAAGCTTTTTGATCTTGTCGGAAAACTCTTCCGAACTATGGTACCATGCCCTTAAGTCTTCCCAACCTTCAGGCGCTTTTTCTCCCAAAAAAATCTTTCTTAGGCCGGTTGCAAACGCCCTAAAGCTCCCCCTGGGGTTCTCAAAAGAAATAATCTCATCGGCAGACGGATTCTCATGTATTTCCAATCCGTCATACAATGCAACCACACTATCGACGATAGCGGACTTCTCCAGTGCACTTCCTTCATTGTCCGCCCCCGAATACGAAAGATACAGACGTTCGGAAGGCTTGGTAAGATTGAGATAGATATAAAAGAGTTGGGAAAGTATATTATTTCTTGCCGACGAAGCTATCTCAAAACCGCTATCTTCAAGGGTACGTCTCTCAATTTCGGAAATAATGCCGCCTTCCTGTACATTGGACGGAAGGATGCCGTCATTGACTCCCAAAAGAAAAAGCACCTTAATCTGCGGCAGCCTGCTGCGTTCTATATCTCCCATGACCACCACATCACCGGAAAGAGGTACCTCGCCTACACTTGCGCCTTTAAGTCCGCTCTCGAACAAAGCAGCAAACTCCGAAGGACTTACCTTTTCTGTACCAAGAAAAGTGTCAAGCTTCTCGAAAAGTTTCATGACCATTGTATATATCTTGCGAATTCTGAGAGCACGCACCTCAGATCCGGATTCGGATAGCTTCTCGCACATTTCCCTGACTTTCTTGTCGGCACCCATCTCAATAAGGTATTCATAGAGCAATCTTATGATCTCGGATATCTTCACTTTCCCCGACTTGGAAAAAATCCGTATTTTACCAGTAATATCTAAAAAATTTATTCGTGATTTTTCTACCTCTTCCAGCTTCTTTTTTGAAAGTTTAAGCGGATTTTTTTCAAATGGCTTCTCCCAGGATAAATAGCCTTTTAGTCCCAAGGCCAGACAATGATTCTCCAGAAGATCCGTCTTTTCGGTCTCAAACCCCGAAAAGGGATTTCTCAAAAAGGCAAAAACACTGTCATAGGAAAAATCCTCGGCGCACATCTTAATTACAGCTCTGACAAACTGTACAAACGGATCGTAGGCGACACCTTCCGTCTCATCCACAAACAAGGGTATACCGTATGCATCAAAAACAGAGGGTGCCGTACGGGAATATCCGGTCATATCGCCAACAACAACAGCAATATCGGAAAAAGAATATCCCTCATCCGAAACAAGGGAACATATCTTACGTGCGCAATATATCAGCTCATCTCCCGGAGTAGGTGCAGAGCTTATCTCCAGCGACTTAAGATTCTCTCCCTTAAGCTGCATAACCTCCGTCGACGAAAAAATATTCTTTTCAAGATGGGAAAGTGCCGGTGATGAAGAAAACCTCGTGGTTTTTGGATTATCTATAAGGATCGGTTTATCAACAAAAGATCCGGTCTCTTCGGCAAAAGCATAAAGGGTTCTTATCGTCTTTCTGCTGAGGTAGAACAGATCATCTCTCTTACCCACTCTTACAAAATCCTCAGACGGATCCATAGTAACGGAAAATCTCGCGCTCTTAACCGTACTTGCCATACCCTTAAGAAAATCAACCTGTATAGGAGTAAAACCCGTAAAGCCGTCAAATATCATCGTAGCATCTTTTAGCATAGCGCTTTCCTGCGCAAGTTCAGACGCACGTTCCATCCTGGATTGTATACTCATAAATCCTTTGGACATAAACTGTCTATAGGCCTCATATATGGTCGCTATATCTTTCAGCTTTAGCTTAAGCGCTTCCTTTTCCGAATGTTCTGCAACCTGCTTCAGATCCTCGGGAGATACCGCGTACTGCTCAAGTTCGGTGATAAAAGATTTAATCTCATCTATAAACCCCATCCTGTCAGGGTGAGAGCCCAGAATCTTTAACTCTTTTTTCCTTTCGGTAATAAGCCTCCTTATGATAAAATTCTTTGCCATATCATCAAGGAGTATCCTGCCGGCCTCTCCCTTTTCTTCCAAAATCCTCTGCGACAGCCTGTCAAAGCTTAAGATATCGACATTGAAGAGACTCTTGCCGGGATGCATCTCGGAAAGCTGTTTCTGGGTATCAAGCGTAAATTGTTCGGGTACCACAACTATGTAGAGGCGATCAGGATTTTTGACCGCCTCTTTTATTAAATCTTTATATAAATATGTTGTTTTGCCGCATCCACTACGGCCTATTACAAGTTGCATCTTCATGTTTATACCACCCGGATTTTGTTATATTCGTTCGTTTATCCAGTTTTTGACATCTTCCATGACCTGTTCTTTTCCGATTTCATTGTGCAGCTCATGGCGCATATCCTTATACAGTTTCATGGTGTAATCCCGTCTCTCTTTTTTCTTCATGGATGCGTCCATTTCAATAAGTCCGCTTCCCCATCCGCCTACAGGATCCATGGTTCCGCTGATAACGAGAATACTCTTATCGGGATCAAGCCTTTCATACCACGAATCCGCTGTAACATCCTTTAAGAGATTGACAAGATCCAGATAAGCCGACGTCGTAAACATAAAGCCGCAATATTTATCCTCGATATATCTGTCCACCACAGCCTCGTCTCTGGTAAGCCAGTCATATGCCGTGCGGGGATTATCGTATTTTTTGTTATAGCTTCCGAACATGATGGCGGTGATAAGACCGCTGTGATGCATCTTACCCTTAAGCTTTTTGACAAAACGTATGACCTTTTCCCCCATGGGAAGTGCCTTATTGGGGCCGGCAGTACCGCTTAGGATAACAGCATCTACCGTATCAGGATATCTGGAAATATAGGCTCTGGTAACAAAGGAACCCATACTGTGTCCGTAGATTACGCATTTGAGTTCGGAATACTTCTCTCTTATCATCCTGTTAAGCGTAAGCTGATCTTCTATAAGATTCTTCCAGCCATCTTCGTCCGCAAAAAATCCAAGCTCGCTGTCATCTTTTACAGAGCCTTTGTGTCCCAGATGATCCGAACCGAAAACAAGATACCCCTGAGATGTCAAAAAATCTATATAAGGCTCGTATCGCTCGATATATTCACACATACCATGTACCAACTGCAGAAGGGCTTTAGGCTTTTGGGCACCTTCCGGCTGGTAGACATAATACTTGATATCATTAACCCCGTTTGAACTTTTAAAAGTACCTGTTTCTTTGTTGAACATATTATTTTCCCCCCGGCACTATTATTGTCAGACCGCTATAACTATACCTCCCTGATTGGCATATGTGGATGTAACCCCATGCGCATTTAACAGGAAAACGTTTTTAAATCCAAGTTTCTTTTCGAGGGCTCTCTTGACTTCAAGTCCCCTGCTTTCATTATTGCAGTGGGAGATACCCACAGCCCTGTTTACCTTATCGCTTACGGAAGAATCAATTGCCTGCATCATCTTTTCAAGAGCCTTTTTCATGCCTCGCGCCTGATCCAACTGTTTGATTGTACCCTCAGGAGTAGAACCGCACACCGGTTTGATATTCAGTGCCGTAGCTATGAAAGCCTTAAAATTTGACAATCTTCCGTTCTTTCTTAAAGTCTCAAGTGACTCAAGCACAAAAAAGGTCTGCTGACTGTCTCTGTACCGAAGTGTCTCCATGACGACTTCCGAAAATGGCAGTCCTGCTTCTTCGCATTCTCTTATCTTCATACCTATAAGGGTTTCTCCTACCGATGCCGAGCAGGAATCAAAGACAAAGATATTCTTATG
>CAJOOT010000009.1 GCA_905236215.1 uncultured Eubacterium sp. | reverse complement strand
GTTCGATAAATTTATAGAGTTGGTAGATGCTTAAGGATAACAAACACCATAAACTTTCAGACACTTCATTCATGTCCCGATGTTACATCCAGAGCCGTATCCAGCCTCTTAAACAGCCCACGGATAAATATGAAGACTCCCGGTATCATGAGGATTGCCGCGAGAAAGAAAAGAGTGGGCGCCCACGAAATGCCGGTAAACAAAGACCACGCACCAAATCCCAACAGCAGCGCCCCGGCAATATCCATGACAAGCCCTACGGCTATAAGCCAGGCTGTCGGAATGTGGCGTTTTTTGTTCTTGGATTCAGTGCGTGGTGTTTTCATGCGCACATTATATCATATTGTTGTTTCTATAATGAATATTTTATCAATGTCCACCGGGTACCTGTCCGCCGGGTTGCTGCGGTCCTGAGGAAGAGGCGCTGCTTGTTCCTGCGGTAGCTGTGCCCGATGTGCTTCCGCTGGTAACAGTATATGATGTGCCGCTTACCAGAGAGGGTGAGCTGTAGAATACAGTTCCCACCGCCTTGAGCAATGTAGTACTATACAAAGTCTGACTTCCATATGTGATGGTCAATGATCCTGCCGAAATACTTCCGGAGGACGACTGTGACTGGCCGTGGCCAAAGCCTCCGCCACCCTGGGAAGATGATGAGCCATAAGTAATATATGGCTGGTTTGCTGTGGTCGGAATGTATTCACTCCCCATATTCGTACCGGCCGTAAATACAGTTGCTCCTTTACCAAGCACATAATAGTCGTCAACATCTATAGATGAATTTGAGCCGCTGGTCGAGCCGAATACTGTTGTTTCTCCTCCATAAATATATAACGAACCGTTGCAGTCGATGCCATCTCCATCCGATGTATATGTGATCGTGACTGTGGAGGTATCATTCTGAAGCTCGCGTGAATGAGATGTTTCATCACCTATCTCAACCTTAAGCGTGCCGCTGTACACGGTACAGGTATTTCCGGATACCGAGGTAGACACCTTGGTCTCTACCGTCTTATCCTCATCGGAAAATGTATACTTCACGGTTTTAGATGATGCGTTAATGCCATCATCATTGCTGTAGATAGAAATATCGGGTCCCGTAGAAGCTCCCAGTGCCCCTATGATGATATCCTGTCCTTCTATACCTTCATAGCATTCAGTGATATTGACCGTACCTCCGGTAATCTTGATGGTTCCAGCACCGGATGTGGTATTTGTATTCGACGATTCTGCCACCGTAGCGCAGGTGATGCCATTATCTGATGCCGCAATATTGATAGTTCCGCCGGTATTATCAATTGTGTTGTTGGATGAAATTCCGTCATCAGGTGATCCGATTATATACTTTTCTCCCAGGCTTGTGTATGAACCCGATACACTGCCGGCCTTAAGTCCTGCAGCAGTGGTATCAATATTTATCGTACCTCCGCTTATGGTGATCCCGCCGGACGCATCCTGTGTATATTCGGTGCCTGCTGTATTGTCACTGCCTTCTTTCACGGTCTCATAAACATATGTCTCAGCCTTGGTTCCTGCCTTAATTCCCTTGTGAGAACCTGTATCTACATTGGTCACCTCGGTCTTTGTACTGCCTGACTCATCATATGTATTGTAATTTCCGGTTCCGAGAGATTTATTATAGAAATCCTTTCCGGCATATTCATATACCGTCTGAATATCAAGCTGTCCTCCGGAAATATTAACATACTCTGCCTGTACTCCGTCTTCTCCGCATTCATTGATATCAACGCAGCCTCCGGTCTGCTCATATGTGCCGGCCTTTACGTTGATAGCATCTCCTCCGGTGGAGTTGATGGTAATATTGCCGCTTGCTATGGTAAGATTTCCTTTTTTAGTGACAATACCGCAGGTTTCACTGTCAGAATTACTGTCCGTAAGAGTAAGGGACGCGCCTTTTTCCGCAGCGGATATATTAATCTGAACCTCAGATTTTTTATGAGCCTGTATGATTCCAGAAGCCGATTCCTGATCATAGGATCCATAACCGGTCAAAGCATTATCGCCTTTAAGGATAATATTTACGACCGACGTTCCTTTCCCTATATATATAACAGGATCCTTTCCCGTATTTTCACTATTGTCTATTTTCACATTATCAAGAATAATATTGATTTCACCCGTAACAGTTGAGTTACCGGGATTTATCTGTATAGACTTTTCAGTACCAATCAGCTCATTATTAACCACATATGTTCCTGCCTCAACAATACCTGATGAACTATCGTATTTTACTGCATCGGTGGTAAGTGACTCTACATCCACATAATCTTCGGAAGTATCAGGCTGAGCGGTGTTGTCCTCCGTATTTTCATCATTGCTTCCACTTCCGCCATTGTTGTTGTCTGTTGAAGTGTTATTACCGGAACTCTGTGTATCCTGTGCGGAAGACGCAGTTGTATTATCCGTAACAGGTATGGTTACGGTACTTGCCGCTGTTATCTTATATTTGTATTTCTTTGCGTATTTTTTTCCTGCTGCCTTTAACTGACTTTGCGTAAGAGTCTTGGTATTCTTAACAGCATAGACGTAGATAGTCTTTGTGGATTTGATATTGAACGTTTTTGACATACCGGACATAACGGCATGACTCAGTTTGAATTTCTTTTTATTGTAGGACCAATATACTCTGTATCCCTTCTTGGCCTTGAGCGTAACTTTTACCTGCCCTTTGTATGTGCCCGCCTTCTGTGAAAGCGTATAGCCGTTTCCCTTTACCTTGGCAGACTTTACGATGGTAACAGTACCCGCATCGCTGTATGCCTGAGCAGGAAGCGCAAACGACAATGTCAACACCAGTGACAATAAAACTACTGCCACCCTTTTTAATCCCTTCATTTACAGTCTCCTTTCATCACAAATACACCTTAAAACAATATAAAAGGAGCGCCTATAGCCGCCCCTCTTACTCCACTAATATAAATGCTTATTATGATTTTTTCAAGCTTTTTTCAAGATTCGGGGGTGATTTTTTAATTAACCTTCAGGTGTGTTTCTTCCTTAATTTACTTGACGCTTTCCTTTCAAACGTTTACGATTACTGTAACAGGGAGGAATCGTCATGAACTTTGAACTTATGGCATCAATGATGTGTGCGGATTACGGACATCTTGCAGATGAGGTTAAAGAGCTTGAAGACGGGGGCATTGATTCATTCCATATTGATATCATGGATGGGCGTTACGTCTCAAATTTCGCCATGTCGTTGTATGATATGGCCTATATAGCTTCTGCCACCAAAAAGCCTTTGGATGTCCATCTTATGCTGGAACACCCAAACAACAACATTCACCTTTTCCTGGGAAGGCTTCGCCCCGGCGATACTGTTTACATCCATCCCGAGGCAGAATATCATCCTTCCACCACACTTCAGAAGATCATCGACGCAGGCATGATACCGGGGCTTGCCATAAATCCCGGCACCAGCGTCGAGACTATATATGAGATGCTCCGGATAGTTGATAAGGTTCTGGTCATGGCCGTAAATCCCGGCAATGCTGCCCAGCTCTACCTTCCCTATGTAGGCGAAAAGATCAATAAGCTTCTTACCATCAAAAACGAGATGAACATAAAAGTCTATTGGGATGGTGCCTGCAGTGCAGACAAAATACGTACGTACGCACCTATGGGCATGGATGGATTCGTGCTTGGTACCACTCTTCTTTTCGGAAAAAAACAAACATATGCGGAAACCATTTCCAATATACGGAATCTGGAATTCTGACAGGAGACTCTCATGACTACAGCCATCATCCTCTCGGGCGGCAAAGGCTTACGCCTCAAAGATTCCGACATTCCCAAACAATATATCAAAGTAGCCGGACGTCCTGTCATCGGATATGTCCTTCATGCTGTGCTTTCAAGCACCAAAGTGGATGAAATCATAGTGGTAGCTGCAAAAGACTGGCATGTTTACATAACGCAGGCATTTGAAATTGAGGCCGAAGCATTAAGTCGCACAGATATTGACCTTTCATTTGCATTACCCGGCAAAAACAGGCAGCTATCCATACTTAACGCACTCGAAGAAATAGAAAACAGATGCAGTTCCTCTACAGAAGATGATATCGTAGCCGTAATAGATGCGGCACGCCCCATGATGACGACAGAGCTTCTTGACAACTGTATACGGGCGGTGGACGGTCACGACGGTGTCCTTCCTGTATTGCCGATGACGGATACTGTTTACATTTCCGACGACGGTCAACGTATCTCTTCTCTTCTAAAGCGGGATACCGTCTATGCCGGACAAGCCCCCGAAGCATTCAGGTTTCGTAAATACCTTGATGCCTGC
>CAJOOT010000008.1 GCA_905236215.1 uncultured Eubacterium sp. | reverse complement strand
CGAGAGTATGTGCCTCATGGATGCAGATGCGCTCCTTCTTGGGATCTACGATAAAGATAGCGTCAGGAAGCTTCTTCATTTCCTTAATACCGCCAAGGTTCTTTTCGAGCTTATCCATTTCCTTCTTAAGTGCAATAACTTCTTTCTTGGGAAGCACATCAAATGTACCGTCACTCTCCATGCGCTCAATTGCCTTAAGTCTTTCGATACGACTTCTTATGGTCTTGAAGTTGGTAAGCATACCTCCAAGCCATCTTTCGTTCACATAAAACATTCCGCAGCGCTGAGCCTCAGCAGCTATGGTATCCTGAGCCTGCTTCTTGGTACCCACAAAAAGAACTGTGCCACCTTCTGCAGCGATATCAAATACCGCTTTGTAAGCATCATCAATCATACCTACAGTCTTCTGAAGGTCGATGATATATATGCCGTTCCTCTCGGTGAAGATATACGGAGCCATTTTAGGGTTCCATCTTCTGGTCTGATGACCAAAGTGTACGCCTGCCTCGAGCAGCTGTTTCATTGATACTACGCCCATTTTTAATTCCTCCTTGGTTTTAAGCGTCCATGCGCTTCATACCTGAAGACACCTCATATGAGGCACCGGCCTAAAAGGTCCACGCATGTGTTTATTTGTCCGCATACAAAAAAGCCTCATAAAGCGGCTTTTTCATAAGCTAAAATATTTTAGCACAACAAAAGATTGTTTGCAAGAAAAATTCAGGACGGAAAAACGGGAAAATTCAGCAAAAATCAGCGAGGCTTGAAATACAGAAAATGCCCCCATACCCACTTTTGTGAGTACAGGGGATAAAGATTGTTATAACCCACACCTGTGCTTTGCCTTGGTATAACCGGATTAAATCGACATTGCTGCCGAGAAAGCTGTCGCTGTGGCATGCTTTACATCTCCTCCGACCTTGGGTGCCTTATCTGGAAGCATAAATCTCTTCCACATATCATTTGTGTGTATGTTTGCGTCACCTACCACAAAGAACTGTGGCGCTAAATCAGCATATTTATAACATTCATCCACACAAGGCGCAACACCTGCTGAAAAGACCACAGTGTCAGACCTTATGATCTCCTGTATGGCTTTGTTACCGGTATCTGCCGAGTCATCTTTTTCCGGCATAAAAGGTCCGTGCATCATAGTCGGTGTCTGACGTTCGGGATCGTATGATATGGTTACATCCCTTCCGTTTTCAATACTCAGTGTATTTGCATTTACTATAACGCGGATATTTTCGTGGTTGTATACATAATCCGTAAAACAGCTGCTACCATGAGCCACATTGTCATAATCAACTGACGGTTTTCGTGATATCAGAGTTACCTTATGACCATTATCAGCCAGATAAACTGCCGTCTCCGTTCCGGTAGACGCTCCGCCAATAACCGTCACATTTTTGCCAAGCTCCTTTTCCCTGCCGTAGCATTCTATCGGAGACATGACATCGGGATGATCCGCCCCCGGCACATCTGCCGTCCTGGGTACGGAACCACAGGCTGCAATAATGGCATCAAAGCCTTTGTCCTTGATCTCGTCAACGCCCGGATTACAGCCGGTTATCACTTCTACATCGGATGCCTTAAGTTGATTTATCAGGTAATCTGTATAATTCTTAAGCGCCCACTTCCAATCCACATAATATGCATGCCTTAACTGACCGCCAAGAGAATCATTTTTCTCATAAAGAGTAACTTTGTGCCCTCTTTGCGAAGCAACAAGCGCTGCTTTCATGCCGGCCGGCCCACCGCCTATAACCGCCACTTTCTTGCCCGAGGTTTTTCCGTATGACTCTTCTATGTAATGAGCTCTTCCGATGTATGGATTGACCGAGCATACCGCACCATGACATTTATCACATCTGATACAGGGAACAAAATCATCCCTTCCCTCAATAAGCTTTATTCCATATTCCGGGTCGCTTATAAAGCCCCTGGCCATAGCTACCATATCTGTCTGAGATTCGGCAATGAACCTGTCAATATCGTCAGGATTTTGGAATCCTCCGCTTGGAGCCGCCAAAGCCTTAAGACCTCTTTTTTTCATAGCGCGGGCGTACTTAAGGGTGGTTGGTTCGTGTTCCGGCGAAGAGAAAGAGCTCGTATGATGAAGTTCTCCGTTTTTTGCTCTTATTTCAAATATATCTACAAGTCCTTCCCTGTCCCAAATTTCACAATAATCCAGAAATTCCTCAACATCGTATCCTCCCGGCATATCTTCCTCACCGGATATCTGACACTCAATGATAAAATCCCTGCCGCAGGTTTTTCTGATCTCCCTGAATATTTCCGAAGCGAATCTGGCTCTGTTTTCGGTAGTTCCTCCATACTCATCTGTTCTTTGATTAAGAACCGGCGAAAGAGCGTGTGCAAGAATTGACCCTTCATAGCACATATACACATTAACTCCATCAAATCCAAGAGTCTTTATCCAGGCACAATCCCTGGCAAAATCCCTGACAAGCTTTTGTATCTCATCCTTTGTGATCTCAGGTCTTGGTGGATTAGGTCTGCCGTCGGGTCCAAAATCTCCCATAGGTCCCTGCAAAGGCTTTTTAATAAGCTCCGGGTGTCTCTTTTCGGATATAGAAACATCAGTCGGAATGGCGCTGGACAGAGCACCTATTGCCAATGATCCATGCGCATGCACCCTGTCCGCCATTTGTGCAAAATACCGAATCACCCTGTCATCAGCCATATTGAACAGGCTTCGGAACATCGTATGTCCCTGTGTCTCAGGAAACTCTCCTATCGTGCAAACCACTGCTGCAGCTCCATTTCGCGCAAGATTTTCCACGAATTTTATAGTTCCTTCAGCAGGATAGTTCTCCGGTCCCTGAAGTTCCTGAGAAATGCATTTTGTAGCTATAAGGTGATTCTTAAGAACCGTATTGCCTATTTTTATCGGTTCCAAAACATGTGAATATCTGTGTTTCATATTCATTATCCTTTTTATTCGCTTGCCCATATTCTTGCAAGGAAAGGCTTTGTAAAGTGAGAATAGCTTATTCTCTCACCATTTGAAAGTCCGCCTATCTTTGCTGATAAATATTCATGCTTCTGGGTAGTACCCGAGATAGCTATTACCCAATGCTGCTGCATAAAGTAAAGATCAGCCTTTTTAGCAGCCTCAGCCTGTTCGGAAGATGTAGTTGCTGCAGAAGCTTTCATAAGCAGATCATCCATGTTGCTGTCATCATGGAATGTTGCAAATGCAAATCCTGTGGTCGCATAGTTAAAAAGTGCAGCGTCCGTAGACTCAAAATCAGCAAGATGGGTAGAGAACGCCCTTGTATCGCTTGAATCAGCCTGTATGGAGTGTATCTCCTGCATATCGGTAACATTCTCTATTTTCATTGTTACGCCGATAGCTGCATAATAGCTCTGTGCCAACTGATATATATCAGGATCCGCATTGGCATCCGTAACTACAGTAAACTCAAATCCGTCAGGATAGCCCGCCTCTGCCAAAAGCTCCTTTGCTTTTTCGGGATCATAAGAATACTCTGAACGGAGTTCATCATCCCAATCAGGAAGAGATATCCAATCCTCTCTGGCCTTGATAAACAAAGTAGGTATGGTCACATCCGAAGTATATCCATAGTAAGAAGAATTTACCTCATCCAGATTTATCGCAAGTTGAAGAGCCTTGCGCACCCTTATATCGTCAAATGGCGAATTATTAACCTTGAAGTTGATGGCACTGGCATTTGAATTAAATGTAAGCACCTGAAGGTTTCCATTAAGAGAGCTGACAATCTCCGCGCCTTGATCATCCGAAAGTGATGAATCAAATGAGATATAATATAAATCTCCTGCAATAAACGAGCTCATAAGTGCTGCCGAATCACCAACTGACGTGAGAGTCACCTCATCAAGATAGGGAAGCTTATTCTCAGGATAACGCTCATCATAGTCATAATAGTTTTCGTTTTTCTTAAACTTATAGAAGGAGCCAGCCGAATAATCTGTCAGTATGTACGGACCCGTTCCGCATGCATAATGCCAGTCATTCTGCTGTTCCTGCGAAAGATCTTCCCATTCGGTTCCTGTGATATTGATCATGGTCTGCATAAATGTACCAAGCTGTGATTCTGTAGTAGCCTTTAAATGGAATACCACAGTATAATCGTCAATCTTTTCACAAATGGAATCTCCACTTTTGAGGTCTACCACATCACCGAGCACCATAGACCACATTCCGCCATAATCAGGTGCCTCTTTATCCTTGTATGAACCGACACCAAGTGTCCTGTCATAGCTGTACACAACGTCGTCAGCCTTAAGATTTCTTCCACCAAAAATGTCATATTCCCCGTCTTTTTTCTGGAAATACACATCATCACGTAACTTTACCGTAAGGTCGGAGCCGCTCACATCACCGCTGGCATCTTCGGTAAGCTCCCACTCCCAGCTGTCAGCTATCTGTCCCGTGATATATTCATATGGCAATACATTCGAATCGAAATTGAATTCATCCGGGTTGTTCACGCTCCAATCGGGTGCCCAGAGAGGTTCAAGCCACATGGCGTAGGTGTATGATTCGCCCACTGCCGGATCAAAGGCCTCGTTAAAATTCTGATAATAAAATGTTGCCGAGCCGCCATATGTAGGCTCTGATTCATTAGTAATCCCCTTGAGTGCCTCTTCATAAACAGAAGCTGTACTGTCACCGGAAGCCGTATTACCGGTCTGAGCTCCGTTTCCCGAAGCAGATTCCGTTGACGTCCCTCCGCATGCAGCCAAAGACACCGCCATTGCACATGTCAACACCATGCTTACAATCTTTTTTTTCATTTTCTACCTCCTTAGAACGATTGTTTTATTACGCTTAACAGTTCTCTTCAAGGATCTGATTCCCATTGAGGAACTGATTAAGATACTTCTTTGCTATCTTTGATATTTTCCTGGAGTTATAGGTTCCCACTCCGCCTTTAAGTCTGGGATCCATCACATCTCTTAAACCATCGCCAAACATATTTGCCGCAATGACCATAACAGTAATGCAAATACCCGGGAACAGGCACATATACGGTGCCGTAAACATATTCGCTCTTCCCTGATTTGTTATCATATATCCCCAGGAAGGAGTTCCTATAGCCACTCCATAACCCAGGAAATTAAGTGAAGCTTCCTGCATAACAGTACCGCCCAATCCACCAGCGGCACTGACGATAATTATGGGAAGGATATTCGGGAATATATGCTTCATCATCTTAAATCCCGTTGCTGCGCCTAAAAGTTCACTTGATTCCACATATCCGGCATCCTTTACGCCCATGGCGGCAGATCTAATCATTCGGGAATTGGCGATTCCGCTGGGTATTGCCATAACAATGACCAGCTGGATCATACCGTTTCCCAGAAGATTCATCATTATCATCGAAAGCAGCATACCGGGTATACATGTAAAAGCGTCTACAAATCTTTGCAGTAAAAGATCAAACCAACCTCCTATTGTTGCGGAAAGCATGCCGATGATGACAGATACCACGGTTGATAATAAGCTTACGCCCAGACAAAGGATGACTGATGTCCTCGCACCGTATATCAGATACGAAAGCACATCTCTGCCCAAATTATCAGTACCAAGCCAGAATATCGTGCCGCCCTGAAGCTCTTTTGCTCTCTGAATCTCGTCAAGCATAAACCATGGCTTGTAAAGCTTATAGATAATATTTCCGGGCAATGCACCTGCCTGCATCTTTACTGGGGCCAGAACATCGGCAAATATGGCTATCAGCACGAAAAGTATCATTATTATTATTCCAATACCGGCCAGAGGTTTTGTTTTAAAAAGCCTTTTTATGGTACCGTTTTTTTTCTTTTTGACTTTTTCTTTCATAATGCCCCCTTCATCAATCCAGCTTTATTCTGGGATCCAGCCACTTGTATGAAATATCTACAACCATATTTACCACCATTGTAAAAACGGAAAACACCAGCACACAGCCCTGAACCACCGGATAATCCCTTGCAGAAAGTGAAACCACCACCTGATTGCCTATACCGGGAATCGAAAACAGATTCTCCATGATGACCGAACCACCCACCAGCATGCTGACAGCTCCACCAACCAGTGTGATTACCGGAATCATGGCATTTCTCAGGCAGTGTCTGAACAATATTCTTTTTTCCTTTACACCCTTGGCTCTGGCTGTCCTCACATAATCCATACGCATGGTGTCAAGTGTGACTGTTCGTACATATCTAAGCTGCATACCGGCTGTAGTCAACGCTCCGAGTAATGCCGGAACTATCATTATCGAAAGATTGCCTATGGGATCACGGAAGAAAGAATAATACTCTGTGGTTGGAGCCCAGCCCCACAGCTTCGCCGGATATACCAAAACTATGGTAGCCAACCAGAACACGGGCATAGACATCAATATGAGAGATACAGTTCTTATTACGTAGTCAGCAATCGAATCCTGCCGCGCAGCGCATAGGACTCCTATCGGTATGGAAATAAGAAGCTGTATGATCAGGGTTATGATTCCCAATTCAAGTGACGGACCTATTTGCCTCAAAATACAATTAGCAACGCTCTCATTCTGAAACAGTGAATCACCAAGATTGCCCCTTACAGCATTTCCCATCCATATAAAAAACTGCTCTACTGCCGGCTTATCCATCCCCATCATCACTTCTATATCTTCTCTGGTAGCGGTTGTATTTCCCATTGATTGATACTTATACAACATAGCATCCACCGCCGAACCGGGAATGCATCTGAGCATGGCAAACACTATAAGACACACCAGAAATGTAGTAGGTATGAGAAGAAGTATCCTCTTAAGTACATATTTTCCCATTACTGCCTCCCTCTATTGCCTCTTTTCGTCTTTGTGAAACCCTTTTTCATCAGCATAATGACATGCCACAAGATGCCCACCTCCAAGATCTTTCATCTGAGGTTCCTGCTCTCTGCACACGTGATCCGCATAGGGGCATCTGGTGCAGAATTTACATCCTTCGGGCGGATGCATGGGAGAAGGTATCTCTCCCTTGAGAATAATCCTCTCTCTCTTTCTGTCCACCTCGGGATCCGGGATGGGCGCAGCCGATATAAGAGCTTTTGTGTATGGATGCACCGGATTTGTATAAAGTTCCTTTGCCGATGTCATCTCCATTATCCTTCCGAGATACATTACAAGTATGTTGTCGCTTATGTGCCGCACCACGGACAGGTCGTGACCTATAAACACATATGTAAGATTCAGCTCCTTCTGAAGCTTTATCATCAGTTGGACGATCTGAGCCTGAATAGAAACATCAAGAGCTGACACTATCTCATCGCAAATGATGAAATTCGGTTGCAGCGCAAGAGCTCTTGCAATGCATATTCTCTGTCTTTGTCCACCGGAGAATTCATGCGGATATCTGTCCATAAAGTCAGGCCTTATTCCCACCATTTCCAGCATTCTGGCAGCAATATCCCTCTGCTCGTCTTTTCTGTGGGTCATGCTGTGTATAACAAGACCTTCCGTCACCACATCGCCTATGGTCATCCTGGGATCCATAGACGAAAAGGGATCCTGTGATATTACCTGTAAGCGGTTTCTAAGGGCTCTCATTGCCTTTGGCGTGATATTGCTCATATCCTGCCCTTCATAAAAGATCTTTCCAGAAGTGATCTTATGTGAACCAAGTATACATTTGCCTATGGTGGATTTTCCTGAGCCGGATTCTCCTACTATGCCCAGAGTCTGCCCTCTCATTATGGAAAAAGATACACCGTCTACCGCCTTTACCGTGCCTATCTGTCTCTTAAGCAGGCCTT
>CAJOOT010000007.1 GCA_905236215.1 uncultured Eubacterium sp. | reverse complement strand
CGCAAGACCCTTTCCGGTATTAATGTCAACTATTGCGAGCCATACCGTCACGAAAAGATCCGCTTCATTACCCTCGCAAAGCTGCTCATTTACCTCTTCCAGTATCCTGGCAGGAGAATATGTACCTCCGTTTTGTGCATGGTTTTTGATTAGCGTCTTTGCAATCACCATAAACAGCGCCGCAGGAACTCCCTTACCCGAAACATCGGCTACCACAAGGGCTATATGATCCTGGTCAATAAGAAAGAAATCGTAGAAATCTCCTCCGACTTCCTTGGCGGGAGTCATGGTAGCATATACGTCAAACTCTTTTCTTTCCGGGAAGGCCGGGAAAATTCTGGGAAGCATATCCGCCTGAATCTGCGTAGCCACATCAAGCTCCGCACTTACCCTTTCCTTCTCAGCCGTAACTCTGGTGAGGTTTTCCACGTAATCCTTGAGAGACTGGGTCATGTTATTAAATGCCTCAGCCAGGTCACTCACCTCATCATTACCGTTCACTACGGCACGGTGTTCCAGATCTCCCGAGCCTATTCTGGCCGCATCTTCTCTCAGCAGGATAATAGGCTTTGCTATTCTTTTGGATATTATGTAAGAAATAATCGCTCCCACGATCAGTATAATAACTATAGCCACAATAAGGACTATACGTGTCTGGAAGATCACATTTGAAATACTTTCCGAAGATGACTCAGCAATATTATTAAGCTCACCAACAAGCTCAGAACTGGGAGCCAGCGCCTCTTCCTCCGGAAGCACGGTCATAAAACTCCAGCCAACAGTCTCCATGGGATAATAAGCAATAAAATATACAGAATCATCTACCTCTATGGCTGATACCCCCTCTTCTCCCACAAGAGCGGCATTTGCCATCTCTGAAAGCTGATCGTTGTCGCTTTCCCGAAGATCGGCAGCTTTACTCATATCCTCAGCAGCAGCTAAAGTACCGGACTCTGCCGCAGAAAACAAAACATGTCCGTCCGAATCCAGCACAAAGGAAAAGCCCGTCTCTCCTACCTTTAGGTTTTTAACCACATCAGAAACCGTATCAAGATACATTCCCGATCCGGCCACACCAACAGTATCACCGTTTGAGTTAAATATAGGCACACCGCACATGATGCCGTATTTTAAGGTGCTTACATCCTGTACTGCCGGAGTAAAAAAGATATTTCCGGATTCTTTGGCTCCTACATACCATGGACGCTCCGTAATCTCTACGGTATTTACATTTCCGTTCTCATCGAATTTGGAGCCGGAGATATAATCACAAACAATATCTATTCCGGTTTCCGTACCCACATAATTTGACGAGATCCAGCTTTTTCTGTTGTGCTCTGCAATAAGATAACTGCTCAGATTCCAGAGTTTTCCGGCCTCATAGGCAATGTTTTCGTCCGACGGATCCACACCGGAAGCATATATAGCCTGAACGGAAAGATCACCGTCGTTTTTGGCATCCGGAATCTGCGTTGCCATTGTAGAATATGAATCCGGATTGCTCTCTATGTCGGTAGCCATATCCGCAAGAGTCTGGACGGATTCGCCAAACTCCTTGAATATATTATCCGCCTTGTACGCACTGCTTTCCGCCGAACTAAGGAGCCACCTTTCAATCTGCTGCGTCATGGATTCTTCGGACAGCGTCCTGGTGGTGGTGCTCTGGTTGTCTATAAGCGTAGATACATCACCGGACAGGCTCCTTACCTGCACAACGCCTATCACCGTAACTATGATAAGAGCACCTATCAACGTACCCACACAGGTAAGTGTTACTTTTCTCAAAATACTTAAACGTCTTTTTTTCATGTTCTGCTCCCCTTCTTATTGACATTTTTTATTCTTTTCAACAACTCTTCGGTCACCGTGGTAGTTTTGTAATCCTCTTCGAAAATGGCTGCCTTTTCTGTCCATGCCATCGAAAAATATTCCCGTTCCCCGGTAAGAGGATCAAGCCCGGTAAAACAAAATCCCTCTTTTAAAAGGCATTTATACGCCTCAACTCCTTCCGGGACAGCCGGTATAGTCATCTGAACCGTCCATCCTTTTTCATTACATCCGCTTTTTATTTCTTTTATGACAGATGTCAGGTCTTTTCCATACTCTTCTATTGTCGCATAGACAGAAAGGTTTTCCCTGTCTTCTTTTAGCTTAAGCCTTGTTTTTTCGTTTTTTGTATCAATTCCGGTGCACTCTTTTATGTCAACCTTTACTCCAAGCTCCGAGTATATATTTCGGGCAAAGCCGGTAAGATCACTGTGGTAAACCACTTCGCCCACATCCTTTTGCGCTATCGGAAGGCAATACAAAAAATTGGAGTACTTATCACATCTTGGCGAAAGCTCATAGGAAACACTTAAGTTTGAAGAAAGAAATGTGCCGGTTTTCACACCTACAGCTTTCATCCCGTGCCTTTCCATATCCTTCTG
>CAJOOT010000006.1 GCA_905236215.1 uncultured Eubacterium sp. | reverse complement strand
ATTTAAATTTGCAGGTGAATAATAAATATGATTGTAGATGCTTTCATAAATCGGAAGCTGCGGAGTGTCAGAGATATCGAGACCGTCAAGCAGTATTTCCGAATTCATCTGTGCATCTCCAACCTGGCGGGATACGGCACCGATTCGTTTTAAGAACATACCGATATCCAGAATTCGAAGTGGTGTTATAAGGCGGATGATCTCGAAATATAAAAAAATATCATATTTGTTATTTATCGGGTAAGTATCATAATTCATATTGTAATAGTCCCCTCTTTGCGAGAGAGTTTAACAGATGAGGGATGAAAAAGCAAGGAAATGGAAAGGAATTAATATGGGGTCTTATACATATGCAATGAATCCTAAAATAAAAGCTGCCATCACACGAAGTGATGACAGCTGTTTCAACTTAGTACAAAAGTGACTATTTAACTATGTCATTGATCCAGTCTATCAAAGTACCTGTGGTTTCGCCCTCGTCATCCCCATGAGGCATGTTGTAAACGAGACTGTAATCAGCTTTGGCACCTGCGGCTTCCGCTGCACGGCAGAGATTGTAGGCTATGGAAAAGCTCGTATGCTCGTCTGCCGTACCGTTTCTGGTACGCCAGAATTTGGCTATATCAGCCTTTTTATCCCCGGACGCTACATCAAGCAGAAGGTGTGTTGCGTTCATAAGTGCTGTCTGGTTTGCAATGTCTTCTCTTGAGGCTTGTTCAATATAGTCGTCAACATCGCACTCGTCAAAGCCATCCAGTTCTTTGTATTTGTCATAATTTTTCTCGAGGACTGCGGCTACGGACTTGCTAAAGTGTACGGCATCTTCAGAGGAAGTACCAAAACCGTTTCCTTCTTCGGTTGACCAGAAAGTATCGAATCCCGGAATATTTTTATTTCTGGCAAGACTTGTGCCGTTGTAGAATCCGGCAAGATCAGTTACATGGTAAGTACCGTCTTCATCCTGAGTCAGCCATTTATCGGTATCCGTCATTGTTTTTGACATAAAATCATCAAGTGATTCATATGTGTTGGTTACAGCATCATCGCCGAAGCCTACCGTTATCTCATAGGGGAAAGTCTGATTCTTCGCGAAGGCATTTAAAGCATCACTGATGTTTTCCAAAATCTGGTCATAGAAACTTCCCTGGCGTGGGCTTATGATATTGCCCGCTTCATCAGTATCAAAATTAAGAGCCTTTCCGTCTTCGTTGACAAGATTGAGTGTATTTATGTACTCGCAAAAGGCAACCGCCAGATCATTCTGAAGCTCAAGCTGGAATTCCGTAAAGGTTGCACCATCGCCAAACATCGGGATAAAATCGGTTTCGCCTACATCATATCTTGACCATGCATAGGCAAGATCGGCATTTTCCAGATCGGCTATTGGACAGTAGCACATTGAAGCGTAAATATTGTCATCAATGGTACTTACATATTCGTCGCCGTTTTTCTCAATGCCGGGAGCCTGGTTTTCATAGAGATACGGATAGTATTCTTCCATGTTTCCGGAGGCACCGAGTATAGAACTCATCTGACCTGCACCGGAGCCGCCCAGTGAAATAATGTTATCGCAGTTACCGGGAATCACATCGTCATTGAGGCGAAGCATTCTTACGCAGCTTTTCAGGTCAATTACGGGAGCAGGCATTTTTCCGTTTGCTCCGTCGTCACGGCTTCTTGCGCCACAATTGATAAATACCATACCGGCTTCAATAAATCTGGAGTCCACATCGCCGGGAGTGGAACTGTTCCATCCTGCACAGTTGTTCTGAAGAACTATAGGTGCAGTTTCAGCAGTATATCCGGAAGCATCGCCGGATGCATTTACGGAACCATCCTGATTGATGTATTCAGCCGGAACATAAATATTGCAATACTGATATTCGGGACTGACTATATTGAGACAGTAATATACGTCGTTCAGCATGTAGTAGCTGCCGTCTTTGCTGAGTTCCCACTCAGGATTTGTAAGCGCTAAAGTGGTGGGAGCTACAAAGGAATCGCCGGACGCATCTGCAGATGCCGTGTCTCCGGAAGAAGTGGCCGGTGCCCCGGAGGCGTCGCCGGTGTTTGAAGTTGAAGAAGATGAGTTGCCGCAGGCGCCAAGTCCCAGGACCATAGCGCATGTCAGACCGAAAGAAAGAATCTTTCTGATACGTGTTGATTTCATAATACCCTCCATAACAATGATATTTGATGCCGGATTTAAAGAATGAAAAGAGTGGCATCACATTAAATTACTTTGGTAAATTATCATATGAAGTGAACACATGATATAAGATTCTTCGGCTGTTTTGTCGTTAAATTCGGGAGTTTGTTCAAAGAGTTTGAGAAACATTCCCTTTCATAGTGACAGATGTAGTATTTTCGGTTCGAGATATTGAGAATGTAGCGGATTCGCCAAACATGATCATCCAGCGTATGCATGTGGTGGCAAGCCCGATATGATCGGTACTTGAGGTGATTGCTTTTTTGTCATTAAAAAGTATGTTTAGTTCATTACATTTTTCGGGTTCTATGAGCTTTCCGTTGTTTGTTACCTCTATGCAAAGACATCTGTCATCTGTAAACGATGCGTTAATTGTTACGTTTCCATCAGGATACAAATTAAGCTTTCCGTGTTTCAGCGCATTTTCTATGAGAGGTTGAAGTAACATTTTAGGGACGCGCGCCGCTCTGGCCTCATCAGAACATTGCTCGATGAAAGTCAGATTTCCATTGTATCGCTGCGCCATTACAAAAAAGAAATTGCGGGCATATGAAAGCTCGTCGTCCAGAGTAACATTGTCGCTGCCACGCGTGGAATAACGCAGGAGCCGGCCAAGAGCATCACAGGTGTCAGCCACGAGCTCGGGCTTTGAGCCAAAAGCCATGCCGCTTATGTTTTCCAAAGAATTATATAAAAAGTGGGGATTTATTTTCTCACAGAGACTTTCCAACTCCGTGCGTGCCAGTAATTCCCGTGCATGAGCCTCTTTCTCCCTGGCTTCAAGAGCTTTTTTCCTGTTTAACAGTATACCAAGTGCAAGAGCGCAGAAAGTAAGGACCAGAAGTGAGATTCCGGTGAAAAGCGTGGCGGTTTTCACA
The DNA here is from genome assembly GCA_905236215.1 of uncultured Eubacterium sp. GTDB lineage: Bacteria > Bacillota > Clostridia > Lachnospirales > Lachnospiraceae > RUG14243. The sequence continues at coordinate 1,887 of CAJOOT010000006.1, read as the reverse complement.
GGTCCTAAGATATCGGATATTTTTCCTGCCGTACATATACTCCAGCCTTCATAGTCGGAATCCGAAAATGCGTATAAATAACCGGCATCGGTAAGGCTGTCGGATATAAGAGTGCCATTTTCCGGTATGTACTGAAAATCCTGCAATGTGGAATATATCGGTTGATCGTTATAACTTATAATGGTATCAAGTCCGTTGGCTGCGTTGGCAAAATTTTTGTCGGATATAAGAGAGTCGACCGAACAGATCATTACAAGAAAGCCTATAACCTCAGGCTGAATCAACTCGTCGTTTTTGGAAAAATTCTGAGATTTGTCGGGATCAAAGTTCACGTCAAATTCCTGAAGGTAGGATATCTGATTTAAAACTGCAAACATCCCTGAATTGTCGTTTTGGATTATGTAAACCGGGGTAGCGACATATTGATCTGATGAAAGCTCAGCAGACAGAGCTGCATCAAGAAGGGAATTGGCAATATTGTCGTCAAGATCTGAGCGTTTGGATGATAGCAGGACATTTCGGTCAAGATCCGTCATATATACGCCTTTAAGAGAACTGTTAAGACCCAGAAGATTATCCAGACTGTCATTTACGTTGATTTCGGTAATCTCATGTGAAATAAGTTCGGTACCTTTGAGATAATCGCTTACTGCCAGAACACGATTTAAGGATATGGCACTGGTATTGATATCGTCCAGGTAACGCGTCAGAGCATATGAACGTTGTCGGCTTTCCATCGCTAAGTTTGAAAGGGCGTTTTGGGTAAGAGTTGAGCGGTAATACATCAAAAACCATATCTGAATGACGGAAACCACGGCGATCATCAGAAAAAGGATTGGCGTAAATTTATAACCCGTAAATTTAAAAAAATGATGTTTCTTTTGGCCGGATGAGTAATGAACGGTACTTGACATGGATGCTTTCCTTTGCATATCCTATATATGTTGACCTAATCTTAACACAAAAAAACTCCTGAGAGGAAGCATTATGTATTCGGTCGTTTTGGCTGATGATGAAAAGTGGATATTGGAAAAGTTAGAGCGTATGGTGGACTGGGAGTCTTTGGGGTTTGTGATCAAAAGAAAAGTATCCTGCTGCAAAGAAGCATGGGATGTCGTGATAGAAACGAATCCGGATATTGTGTTTGCGGATATTCAGATGCCGGACGGATCAGGATTATCGCTTATTGAGACGGCCAGAAGTCACGGCCTTAATACGGAGTTTATCATAATCAGCGGCTACGATGAATTCGAATACGCAAGACGTGCGATATCGGCAGGTGTTTTTTATTATTTTCTAAAGCCTGTCGGAAGAGAAGAACTGGAGAATGTGTTAAAGCGATTGTCCAGAAAACTATCGGAAAAGGAAAGGGATGCTAATCCTGTTCATACCGGAAATGATATATTAAACGATATAGTTCGTTATATATCGGAGAATTATACAGAACAGATGTCTCTAAAGTGTGTAGAGGAAAGATTTCATGTATCTACCACTTACATATGTGATCTTTTCCGAGATCATCTTAACACCACTTTTATTAAGTATTTAAACGGCGTGCGGCTTGAAAGAGCAGCATATGCATTAAGAGCCTGCGACTTACCGGTTTCGGCCGTGGCCGCAGAGTGCGGATATTCAAGCTATAGTTACTTTTCGGAGGCGTTTAGGAGAAAATACCATATGACGCCCACTGAATACAGGAAGGGATAGAAAATGACTGAACATGGTGAAGCGGCTTCTACAAAAAGGTTTTGGAAGATATGAGAAGACGATTGAAAGGGTCAAATGCAGGGTGACGGATTTTAGTTTGCTAAAACGTGAAATTATGATATAATTGGCGGAGCGCTTGAGGGATAGAGCGACCGCCATTTAAATTTTATATAGTTTTTT
>CAJOOT010000005.1 GCA_905236215.1 uncultured Eubacterium sp. | reverse complement strand
CGATATTTCCCCGGAGGATTTGCCAACGTCTTCTGATGCAGTTTTTTCAGGCAACAACCTTCCGCATCCCACCAGGAAAACCAAAAAAAACACGGCAGCATATGATATCAGTCTTTCAGCTCTATACCATTTTCTTCCATGAAGTTTAATGCCTGCTTGTCCCACGCCTTTTCCAAATCCTTTTCCATACTGAAAGCGCTGTATGAAACACCCGTTACCACACGCGCCCTTTCTCCGTCATAATCCAGCCTTAAAACAAAGGCGGATATCCGGGTCATGTTCTGATCAAAACCCAGTTTATTTAAAAGATCAGTCTCTGCCGGCTTGTACAAAGTAAGACGAAAGAGTTTTGGAACCTGTTCACCTTTAATATGAGCAAACAATAAAGGTCTGATCTTTCCGTAAGGCACCGAATTTCCATCCAAAGTCATCTGATAATCTTTTTTTATAACAGCATCCGAAACCAAAAAAACATCAAATATATCAGAAAGAAGGAGGGTATTCATGAACCCCTTAATGCTTTTTGCCTCTCGGGATATCAAGCTTCTTCTCCTTCTTTTTGTATGGATTTTTCTTTATCAATTATAACCTTTGCGTCTTTGGGAACAGCAGTCTGTTCCAAGCATTTCTCAAGCGTAAGCCCCACAACTGTGCGATAAGCTTTTTCGTCTAGCTTTCCTCCGGCCATAAGGTTGCATGCCGATATGGCTGTATTGGGGCTCTTCAGAACCGATTCCTTCATATCTTTTGGCATCTTCTTAAAAGCCGCCTCAAAGCGGGCAGCCAGTGAAATATCATCCGTCTCCCACACCCCCTCAAGTGCTTTAATATGATGCGCTCTGGTGTACTTGGCAGCTCTGGGAGTGCGGTAAAAATGATCCGCCATACGCTCATTAATATTTCTGGTAATACCTGTGTACAGGCTCTCATCTTCACATCTTACCACATAAATAAAAGCCATTTTTTTCTCCGTATAATCAACCCATGCCCATCTTACTGTTGTCACCGATCAGTATAGCTGCTCCGGAGTGATCCTCCAGTGCATATGTACCTCTCATCTGTATCTGTGGGCCACCTTTCTTTTCTATGTAATCACGCGTGATGATCACGCGACCGATATTATCATCCTTGGGTATCTGATACATGATGTCAAGCATAAACTCTTCTATAATGGCTCTTAATGCCCTGGCACCCGTATCCTTTTCTTTGGCCAGTTCGGCAATGCAACGTATGGCATCGTCTTCGAATATAAGCTCAACTTCATCAAACCTAAGAAGTTTCTGATACTGCTTGATAATTGCATTTCTGGGTTCTTTGAGGATCCTCACAAGCATATCCACCGTAAGCTCTTCCATGGCAAACAGCACTGGCAATCTTCCGAGAAACTCAGGTATCATACCATATTTCCTGACATCTTCTACCGTCACCTTCTGAAGGAGATTATCTTCATCGTCATATTTATCCTTGAGATCCGCCTTGAATCCCATCGATGACTCTTTGTTAAGTCTTTCCTTAATAATCTCATCGAGTTCAGGAAATGCACCGCCGCAAATAAACAGGATGTTGCTGGTATTGATGGTGGTCAATGGAACCATGGCATTTTTTGAATTGGCGCCTACCGGCACTTCCACATCAGCTCCCTCAAGAAGCTTAAGCATACCCTGCTGAACCGATTCACCACTCACATCACGCTGATTGGTATTTTTTTTCTTTGCGATCTTGTCAATCTCGTCTATAAATACAATGCCCTTTTCAGCTCTGTCGACATCGTTGTCTGCCGCCGCAAGAAGCTTTGACAATACGCTTTCTATATCATCACCGATATAGCCTGCCTCTGTAAGACTGGTAGCATCAGCTATGGCTAGCGGTACATCAAGAATGCGCGCCAACGTCTTTACAAGATAGGTCTTTCCGCATCCTGTAGGGCCTATCATGAGTATGTTGGACTTCTCAATCTCTATACCGTCATCAGAATTGTCCCGCACTCTCTTGTAGTGATTGTAGACAGCCACGGAAACTATTTTTTTTGCCTCTTCCTGACCTACTACAAATTCATCAAGCCTGGCCTTTATAATATGGGGCGCCGGTATAGCGGATTCAGCCGAAGCCTTTGCCTCCGCCGCCTTTTTTTGTTTGGTCTTTGACTTTGGATTCTTTCTGATAACGGGCTGAGGCGGAAATAAACCCTGCAAATCCGCAAGATTGATCATGTTGATATTGGGTATATGACTCTTGGACGCAATATCATTTAAATCTATTCCCGATCTGTTGATTGTATCAAATGTTCGCTGCAGGCATGACGGGCATACATTAATATTATTCGGCAACGTCATCATCTTCCCGGCAATGCTTTCGGGACGCCTGCACAGATAGCAGATCTTATCCTCTTTTGAATCGAAATCATCGGAATCATTATCGCTAGATTCTTCTACACTTTCCGCAGATGAATCATCCGTTGACACACCTTCGACATCAGTAGTCTCATTCGTCAATTCTTCTGTTTCGTCTATGTTTTCATGATCGTTATTATCGTTCTTAAAAAGTCCCATGATAATACCTCTCAGTTGAATCCTTTATTACAGAAGTTCCTGTAATATCTTGTTAATGACAGCCGGATTTGCTTTTCCCTTGGTAGCCTTCATGGTCTGTCCCACAAGTGCACCCGCCGCCTTCTTCTTTCCATTATGGTAATCCTCAACCGCCTGAGGATTCTTTGCAATAACATCTTCTATGATGGCACGAAGCTCACCTTCGTCGCTTACGGACTTTAGTCCATGCTCTTCAACGTATTTGTTTGGATCAATGTCGTCCTTAAATACCTGCTCGAATACTTCCTTGGCAACGGTATTGTTTACCGTACCGTCGTCTGCAAGATCAATAATCGCCGCTAAGTTCCTGGCAGAAAACGGAATCTCATCCTGTTCCATGCCGTTTTCTTTCTGGAGGCGAAGTGTTTCCGTCATAAGCCAGTTTGAAACTTTTTTGGGCTTGTTGCAAATACTTACTGTCTCTTCAAAGAAATCTGCCATCTTCTTTGAGTTAGTGAGAATACCGGCATCGTACTCGGGAATCCCATACTCTCTTATGTATCTTTCAATCTTTTCAGGCTGCATCTCTGGCTGATTCTTCCTGATGCTCTCAAGGAATTCATCCGAAATAACAATAGGAACAAGATCCGGATCCGGGAAATAGCGGTAATCCTGTGCATCCTCCTTTGAGCGCATTGAATGCGAAGACTCCTTGTTGTCGTCCCAGCGTCTGGTCTCCTGAATAACAGCCTTCCCTTCTTCGATAAGCTCTATCTGACGCTGTCTCTCACCTTCTATGGCATGAGATATTGCCTTGAATGAGTTAATGTTCTTCATCTCCGTACGCGTGCCGAGCTTATCGGATCCGACTTCTCTTACGGAAAGATTGACATCGGCTCTCATAGAACCTTCGTTAAGCTTGCAGTCAGATGCCCCCAGATACTGGATGGTCATGCGAAGCTTCTCAAGGTATGCAATTACCTCTTCTCCGGTCCGCATATCAGGCTCGGAAACAATCTCTATAAGAGGAACTCCCGAACGGTTGAAATCTACAAGAGAAGTGTCATTCCACTCATCATGAACAAGTTTTCCTGCATCCTCCTCCATATGTATCTCATGGATGCGTATGTTTTTCTTGCCTCCGGCAGTCTCAATTTCTACGTGGCCGTTTCTGCATATCGGAAGATAAAGCTGCGAAATCTGATAATCCTGAGGATTATCCGGATAGAAGTAATTCTTTCTGTCAAACTTTGAGAATCTGGTAATCTCACAATTTGTAGCAAGGCCTACTGCCACGGCATATTCAAGCACCTTTTTGTTAAGAACCGGCAAGGATCCCGGCATACCCGTACAAACAGGGCAGGTATGCGTATTTGGTGCTCCTCCAAACTGCGTAGAGCAACCACAAAATATCTTGGTTTTGGTGGCGAGCTCCACATGGACCTCAAGACCTATGATTGTTTCATACTGCTTGGCCATGTCACTTCGCCTCCTTTCCAAGTGCTATCGGGCTTTTCCCAAAACTCACGGACTGCTCGTACGCATATGCAGCACGTATCATATTATCTTCTCTGTAGCAATCGCTTATAAACTGTGTGCCTATAGGCAATCCCTTGGAATCCAGACCACAAGGTACACTCATACCCGGAAGTCCGCAAAGATTAACCGCTATGGTATATATATCGCCCAGATACATATGTATGGGATCGCTCAGCGACTCCCCGAGTTTCATGGCTGTGGTTGGCGCTGCCGGAGCCAAAATAACATCATATTTTTCAAACGCTTTATCAAATGCTGCTTTTATAAGTGCCTTAACCCTAAGTGCTTTCAAGTAATACGCGTCATAGTATCCGCTTGAAAGAACAAATGATCCAAGCATGATGCGACGCTTAACCTCAGCTCCAAAGCCCTCGGAACGGGTCTTTTTGTACATATTATGTAAACCTTCATATTCTTCCGTACGGAATCCGTATTTAACCCCGTCGAAACGCGAAAGATTTGAGCTGGCCTCTGCGCAGGCTATTACGTAATATGCGGGAATGGCATAGTCAACAAGACTAAGGTCGAATTCTTCAACCGATGCACCCATGCCCTTAAGAGTCTCAGCTGTATTAAGGACTGCCGCCTTGACTTCTTCGTCGAGACCATCAATGAAATAGTCTCTGGGAATACCCACCTTAAGACCCTTGACATCGCCTGTCATGACACTCTTGAAATCGTAGCTTTCTCTTAGAACTGAAGTGGAATCCTTTGAATCATATGAGGAAACAGCCTCAAGTACCGCAACGGCATCGGAAACATTACCTGCAACAGGCCCTATCTGATCGAGAGATGATCCATACGCAATAAGTCCGTAACGTGAAACTGTGCCATACGTGGGCTTGATACCGGTAACGCCGCAGAAAGACGAAGGCTGTCTGATAGATCCTCCCGTATCCGAGCCCAGAGAGAAGAAGCACTCGCCGGATGCTACCGCCGCACACGATCCTCCCGAAGAACCTCCGGGCACATGTTCCGTATTCCACGGATTTTTTGTGGGTCCGAAATATGACGTCTCCGTAGTAGATCCCATAGCGAATTCATCCATGTTGGTCTTTCCAAGAATGACTGCTCCGGCTTTTTTTAGATTTAATACTGCTTCAGCAGAAAATCCCGGCACAAAGTTGCCGAGTATCTTTGAAGAGCAGGTTGTCTTAAGACCTTCCGTGCACATATTATCCTTGACAGCACAGGGCACTCCCGCAATAGGACCGGTCAGTTCTCCGGCATCAATCTTTTTCTGGACTTCGTCTGCCTGTGCCAAAGCCCCCTGTTCATCTACGGTAACAAAGGCATTAATCTCAGGCTCAGTATCCTGAATTTTTTTGAGGCATTCTTCAGTAGCCTCTCTGACGCTCACTTCTTTTGCCCGGATCTTTTCCGAAAGCTCAAGTGCACTTAAATCCATTAAGCTCATGTTTCTCTCCTAACCGATTGTTTTCGGTACTACAAAAGTATCATCTTTTCTCAAAGGAGCATTGGCCAGTGTCTCTTCGGACCCGTCACCGTTGCTCACAACGTCTTCGCGAAAGACATTATTGACCGGGAACACGTGACTCATGGGCTCTATACCTGTTGTATCAAGCTCACCCAGCATATCAACATAGTCGAGCATACGTTCCATGTCCTTTTTTGCATCCTCACGCTCCTGTCCTTTAAGTTCAAGCTTGGCAAGGATACCGACGTATTCTATGGTCTCGTCTGATATTACATTGGACATAAGGTTTTTCTCCTGTTCTTTCTGTTTTGGATGTCAAAGCTTCGTTTACGGGGTCAGCCTGCTTAAGTCTCTCGGGAACAAAGTGACTTCCCTTACGTTTTCTTCTTTTATAAGTTGCATGATGAATCTCTCAAGGCCGATACCCAGCCCCCCGTGAGGCGGCATACCGTGCTTAAAGCAGCTAAGGTACTGTTCCATACCCTCTTCGTCCATGTTTCTTGAATCCATCTTTTCCTTCAGCATAGGGTACTCGTGAATACGCTGTCCACCGGTGGTGATCTCAAGTCCTCTGAAAAGAAGGTCAAAACTAAGCGTGACTCTCGTATCTTCAGGATCGTCCATAGCATAGAACGGGCGCTTCTTGGAGGGATAATGCGTGATGAACACGAAGTCCGAACCGCATTCTTCTTTATAATATTTTCCGATTAGCTGCTCCTCCTCGGGATCAAGATCATTCGGGTTTTTTATTTCACGATTATATTTTTCCGAAACTGCTTTTTTTGCCTCATCAAAACGAACAGCCGGTATCTTGGACACTTCAGGAATCTCAATGCCAAGCATCTTGATTTCCCTGGCATAATCCTTCTTCAGGAGCTCCATCGTATACTGAATGAATCCCGTCTCCATAGCCATAATATCTTCAAAGCCGTCGATATATCCCATCTCAAAGTCCAAGGATGTATATTCATTCAAATGTCTCTTGGTATTGTGCTTCTCAGCACGAAATACCGGAGCCACTTCGTAGACTCTGTCGAAAACGCCCACCATCATCTGCTTGTAGAACTGCGGACTCTGCTGAAGAATAGCCGGCTTGTGGAAATATTCAAGGCGGAAGAGATTGGCTCCGCCCTCTGCACTCTTGGCGCCGATCTTGGGCGTATGAATCTCCGTAAATCCCTGCTCATGAAGGAAATCTCTAAAACCTCTTACCACGCCTTCCTGAATCTTGAACTTTGCACGTTCCCTCACATTTCTAAGGGCAATCGGGCGATAATTAAGCTTCGCTTCAAGAGAAGTATTAAGCTTCCATTTCCCGATGGGAAGCGGCATGGGTTCAGTGGGCTGAGATAGTATCTTCACTTTTTGAAGACGTACCTCTATGCCGTTGGGAGCTCTGTCTTCTTTGTTTAATGTGCCTTCCGCCTCAAGAACAGAGCCTTCCCGGATGTCTTTAATATCTGCATCCGTAACACCCTGCTCATATACAGTCTGTATGAGCCCTCCGCGTTTTCTCAAGACTACGAACGCCACATCTCCCATATTTCTGACAGTATGCACAGATCCATTAAGACGTACTGTCTTCCCTTCAAGACCATCTTCCAAAAGCTCGTTAATCTCAAGCGTTTCGCTTTTTTTTACTCCCGTCAAAAACTCCATCTTTTTCTCCGTTCCATCCCCTGCGGATCGCAGATCCTTCGGACGTATTATCACAAATCTTAAGAATCGCCCCGAGATTATCCCCGGGGCGAAACTGTACTATTTCGCATACTGTATGATGTTACCATATTTTGTGCTCATTTTCAAGAAAACTTCAGCACAACAGGACTCCCTCGTAACGCCTGAAACTTTATCTGTTTTTGAGGCATTTATCCAGCTCGTCAATCAGTTTTTTCAGCTCATCCATAAGCAGCTGATGATGTTCGGATATGTATGCCTCATCAAGATTGTCCGCTCTGTTTTCCATTTCCTTTGCATGATCTCCAAGCACATTCGCACCTATCGTATAAGACGTACTCTTCAAAGAATGCGCCTCCATGCGATAGCTTACCCAATCACATTTTTCAAACAGCTCATTCATACGGGCAATTCGATCGTATCCGCAGTATTCCGCTACCGTATCCAGATAAAAATCATCTTCATTAAGGCAATAGGAAAGTCCCTTTTTCACATCCACTTCCGGTATAAGTTCGATAAGTTGAACCGCAAGCCTGTCCTTTGACTCTTTATTGGCAGGTTTAATCTGTTCAATTGGCTCATCCGCCTCATCAACAGCACTTATATCCACACCAAGATCCTTCATGACCTGCTCGTACCTGACTTTTGCTCTTCTTTCCGCATCATCCTCCTCAGGTTGTCTTACACGGGGCACAGTTGTAGCGGAACCTACACCAAATGTGGCGCTAAACTCTCTCTTACTCTCGTGAGGTATTTGGGCTGTGCTGCCGGTTTCGTCTCCAAACTTTCCGGGTATGTTGGCGTATCCGGTGCCTTTTTCTTCAAAAGGCGGAGCACCCTTCCTCTTTAAACTTCCCAATCTCGCGTTAGATTTGGAATTATCTACAGGAGAGTCAAAGTTCATATTATGTGCCTTTTCCATGAAAGAATTAACAATCTCCATTATCTTCATGCCTTCCTTGCGTATGGCTCCCGCATACGAAAGCACAAGCATGTCTTTTTCTTCGTTGAGGATTCTCTCATCCATTCCAAGTAAAGTGTTGAGCGGTTCTCTGATATCCATGGTAATCTGCATCATAAGTTCGCTCTTGGCCTGACGCTTCATTAAATCTATACGCTCCTCAATGAAGAAATCCCTTACCGACTTCTGTCTGACCAGATACATACCGACACCGTATATCAGAATACCCATAGCAAAGAATACTCCCTGTCCTTTTTCCAAAAGGAAAATATACCTTACAATTTCCATCACAAAGAGCAGCGATGCCGAAGCCGAAATATATATAAGTCCTTCTATTCGCCTGAACATCTTTCGATCGAGCTTCCTTAACATCGCAAACATAAACAATGGCGCCGCCGCAGAAAACATGATTTCAGCGCATATTGCCGGCAGGAAGCTTTCAAGCCAGACATACCCGTTAAACACCACACATTCCAGCAATACAACTATACCGAAGGCAACTTCCACCGCTGCGGTAAAATTACAGAACACCTTGTAATAAAAACCGGTTACTTCATTGGCGGCCAATATCAGTATCGGAGCTACCAAAAACAGAGTTATAAATCCCAGGTTTCGCGCAAAGAGCACATTTGAAAAAACAACCTGTCTGAGTTCTGACTCGCACAACAGCCATAAAGCGCACAAAGACAACAGTGCCGCATTATAAAGAAGACCTCTCGGACGCTTTGTACTTCCATTCAGAGTAATATAGCGAATAATAAGATTAACTGCCGCTATAATCAAAATAAAGAAAATAACAACCGATATGATATTTTTTTTGAAAAGAAATACTATAAAATCAAATTTATCCCCTGTATAAATACTCTCAATATCATTCACATTGCCGACCACATTCTGATATATGATTTCGATTCTTTTGCCGAAATAATCGTCCTCAAGCGGAACTGTCAGCCAAAAATCAGCAGGATATCCCTTATTAAATACGCTTTCATCCGTATAGTAATAATCCAACAGGACCTCGCCTTCCACTGTCACCTTGACATTCTGCTGATTGGAAAATATAAACAGATTGGTATAGCTATTGTATGCAGGGAGTTTACCGACAATACGAACCTTACCGTCATCGCTTGTAACATCAGTAGGAAGTGTCTTCATAATTGTATCATTTCCATCTGCAATAATGATCCACCTGCCACTGACGCATTCGTAATTTCCCCGGTTTAAGCCAAAATCTGTATATCCGGTAAAATATCCGGAAGATGCCACTATAACAGCAACAATAAACGCAACCAGCGCTACTCTTCTTGCAAACACTCCGGCGCTTGCAACAACAAAACCTCCAAAGCGTTTAAAAAGCCCTTTCTTTATTG
>CAJOOT010000004.1 GCA_905236215.1 uncultured Eubacterium sp. | reverse complement strand
TATAACTTCGGCATCCAGTCCCAGCTTGGCGCTGTTTATGAGGCGGGCAAGACGAGCGTTTACGCTGTGGTTCGTATCATCGCCCCTGATACTGAATTCGAAGGAGTATGCAGTTTGATTTGCTTTAAGGTCGAAAGAATAATCGCCAATTGGCAATGCCAGCGAATGGTTGTCGAGAAAATTTGAAGTATTGATCTGTGGTTCGGCCAGCTTCTTGACATCAACCTCGAAATCATCGGGAGAGCCTGTGGCAGAGCCGTCGCCCACATAGTCCACGCCTATGCTTGAATCATCTGACGAATATGCTATCTTTTTCTTGAAGCTTCCGTCTTCTGCGTCAAAATCATCATTAAAAGATGAGAGCACATTTTGAATACCCCTGGAAGATTCCTTGATATCAATAGCAAAACGTTGCGCCTGATCCGGATCCACGAGCTTGTAAAGGGGAGCTTCTTTATTGACTTTTAAGATGGAATTGTAGACATTACGCAGGTCGCTCTTTTTATGCGTGTCATAACGAGTCTGCTGCTGGAGCGAGTTTCCGTATGTCTGCATGAAATAATTATAAGCATTATCAATAACTGCCATCTGACTCCCCTCCTTTCGTCCGTGATCTAGGGGACAGTAAAGTCCATTTACCTACTGTGATTTTACAATAGTTTGATCCCTATGTCACGTGTTTTTTCATATAAATATAGGAAAAAACGCAATTTTGTTAAATCTTCCTATTAGGTTAAAACGGATTTGTGCATAATAACGAAGTCTAAAAAGCTGAAAAAACGCTTGACTGCCGATTTTACGTGTGATATATTAACAGAACGGAATACGCGAACAGGCTTTTTTTTTATGCCTGTTTTTAAGCAGAAACGAAGAATTTTATCCGATCAATACCGGATATTAGCATGGAGGTGAAAGCAGTGCGTGTAAAGATTACTCTGGCGTGTACGGAATGCAAAAATCGCAATTACGACATGACAAAAGATAAGAGAACGCATCCGGACCGCATGGAAACGAAAAAGTACTGCAAGTTCTGCAGAACTCATACGGTTCACAAGGAAACCAAGTAAGCAGGTTTTGCTTATTTAGTGAAAGGCAGAGGAAGAATCAATGGCAGACAGCACGGAAAGCGTAAAGAAGAAGGGCTGGTGGGAAGGCCTTAAGAGTGAGTTCGGAAAGATTATCTGGCCGACTCGCGATTCGGTAATGAAACAGACAGTGGCAGTGGTCATTGTATCCGTTATCGTAGGTGTACTCATCGCAGCAATAGACACAGTAGTCAAGTACGGCTTTGATTTTATAATCGGGCTGTAGGAAGGCGGTAATATGGCAGACACAAATTCAGACGGTATGGAACTGGAAGTCGAAGAAAATACGACTGCAGCGGAAAGTGCCGTTCAGGAGGAAGAGTCCGCGGCCCGCTGGTATGTGGTTCACACATATTCCGGCTACGAAATGAAGGTCAAAACGAATATCGAAAAGACCATCGAAAACAGGCATCTTGAAGGACAGATTCTTGAGGTCAGGGTTCCTATGCAGGAAATGGTTGAAATCAAAGACGGAGTTACAAAGACTGTCAAGAAAAAACTGTTTCCGGGGTATGTTCTCATCAACATGGTGATGAATGATGATACCTGGTATGTGGTCAGAAATACGCGCGGCGTTACAGGCTTTGTGGGCCCGGGATCCAAGCCGGTGCCTCTTACTGAAGCGGAAATGCGCCCACTTGGCATCAAGGTGGACGATATCGTGGCAGACTTTGCGGTCGGAGATACCATCGCGGTTATCGGCGGTGTCTGGAAAGATACCATCGGAGAGGTTCAGTCCATGAACCCCGGGCAGCAGACAGTTACCATCAATGTAGAACTTTTCGGAAGAAAGACTCCTGTGGAGATCAGCTTTGCGGAAGTTCAGAAGATGTAAGCGATATTATTATCATATTATCAATAACAGTTTTTATTTAAGGAGATTTTATCATGGCTAAGAAAGTTGAAGGCTATATCAAGCTGCAGATTCCGGCCGGCAAGGCAACACCTGCGCCGCCAGTAGGACCTGCGCTTGGTCAGCACGGAGTTAACATCGTGGCATTCACAAAGGAGTTCAATGCCCGCACGGCAGATCAGGGAGATCTTATAATCCCGGTAGTTATTACTGTTTATGCGGACAAGAGCTTTACATTCATCACCAAGACCCCGCCTGCACCTGTTCTTATCAAGAAAGCGTGCAAGATTCAGTCGGGATCCGGTGAACCGAACAAGACAAAGGTTGCCACTATCACAAGAGCTCAGCTTGAAGAGATCGCTCAGACAAAGATGAAGGATTTAAATGCAGCATCTCTTGAGGCGGCTGTTAGCATGATTGCAGGAACAGCACGCAGCATGGGCGTTACAGTACAGGATTAATATACAGTTGTTTGAGCCGGTGGGCTCATTGCGGAAGTGGGAGGGAAATACCCGCTTGAACCACAGGAGGTAAAAATGAAACACAGCAAGAGATTTAACCAGAGCCTTGAGAGCGTTGATAAGGCAAAACTCTACGAAACCGAAGAAGCTATCGCTATCGTTAAGAAGAACGCGAATGCCAAGTTTGATGAGACTATCGAAGCACATATTCGCACCGGTTGTGACGGTCGTCATGCCGAGCAGCAGATAAGAGGAGCAGTTGTTCTTCCCAACGGAACAGGTAAGACCGTAAGGGTTCTTGTTTTCGCAAAGGGAGACAAGGTTGCCGAAGCTGAAGCAGCCGGCGCAGATCATGTAGGCGGCGACGAGCTCATTCCCAAGATCCAGAACGAAGGATGGTTTGAGTTCGATGCTGTAGTTGCTACACCGGATATGATGGGCGTTGTCGGACGTCTCGGACGTGTACTCGGACCTAAGGGTCTTATGCCGAACCCGAAAGCAGGTACCGTTACCATGGATGTTGCAAAGGCCATCAATGATATCAAAGCCGGTAAGATTGAATACAGACTCGACAAGACCAATATTGTACACGTACCGGTTGGAAAGGCTTCTTTCACCGAAGAGCAGCTTACAGAGAACTTTGCTACTCTTATGGAGACCATTGTAAAGGCTAAGCCTTCGGCTCTTAAGGGACAGTACATCAAGAGTCTTACACTCACATCCACTATGGGTCCGGGTGTCAGAGTCAATACCGTAAGATATCTGTAAACATGATAAAACCTTAAATACCAAAGGAGCGGACGGTTTAACGTGCCGCTCTTTTTGTTGTTGTTTGGGGAATACGGCAAAAGTTCCGAATGCTCGGAAATACTTGTCAAATCTTGTCTCAGAATATAGAATAAAGCAGTGACTTTGGTCTTTTTACAGAAAACAATAAGATTGTCACAGGAGGTTTACATAAGATGAAAGGTATAATACTGGCCGGAGGATCCGGCACCAGACTTTATCCATTGACAAAGGCTATATCCAAGCAGATCATGCCTGTATACGATAAGCCTATGATATATTACCCGCTGTCCACACTTATGCTTGCAGGAATCAGAGATATTCTCATTATTTCCACCCCCAGAGATCTTCCTGTATTTGAAGAGCTTTTTGGAGATGGATCACAGTTGGGTATGGATTTTCATTATGCGATTCAGGAAGAGCCCCGAGGACTTGCGGATGCATTTATAGTGGGAAAAGAGTTTATTGGCAATGATGCTGTGGCATTGGTACTGGGGGATAATATATTCTATGGCCAGAGCTTTTCGGCTGTACTTAAGAGGGCGGCAGAACGTACCGAATCGGAGCCGGGAGCTACCATCTTCGGATACTATGTACGTGATCCGCGCGAATACGGTGTTGTTGAATTTGATGAGGAGGGAAAGGCTCTTTCCATAGAGGAGAAGCCTGAAAACCCGAAGTCAAATTATGCGGTTCCGGGCTTGTATTTCTATGATAATGATGTTGTAGACATAGCAGCCAATATCAGACCGTCCGCACGTGGTGAGATAGAGATTACCAGCGTAAATAACGAATATCTTGGAAGAGGGAATCTTCACGTGGAGACTCTTGGTCGAGGTTTTGCATGGCTTGATACCGGTAATCACGATATGCTTTTAAACGCAGCCAATTATGTGTCTACACTTCAGAAACGTCAGGGAATGTTTATCTCCTGTATAGAGGAGATTGCGTACAAGCGTGGCTTTATTGATGCTGATCAGCTTACCAAACTGGCGCAGCCTCTTATCAAGACGGAATATGGAAAGTATCTTTTGGATGTAGCAAAGGGATTGTAGACGGCATACACATATGAATAACCTTAATCGCTACAATTTTTATCTTCAGAGCATTTCGGATATTATAGCTTTGTTCATAGCATATTCCTTTGCGTTTTGGTGGAAATTTATGTCACCTTTTCGCACCGGAATTTTTCAGACGGGAGCTTATGTTTCGCTTCTTCCGGGATTTGTAATCTGCTACTTTATTGTGATATTGCTGTCCGGAAAAAGGGTGAGCCGCGGATTTCGATTCAGAGCGGAACTTATAGCCGTTACCAAGTGTGTGGTGGCTGTTATCATCATTACAATATTCTACCTGTTTATGTCCCGTACTGTGATATTGTATTCCCGCGAATTTCTCATTGTATTTGGACTGGTTTTCTGGTTTTTGATGCTTTTCTTCAGGGTGGTCTTAAAGACCAGGATCATGTCCTTTTTGAGACAGGGAAAAAATGCTGAGCAGGTCGTTGTCATAGGAAAAAGGGAAGTAGTCAGCAAAGAACTCAATAGAATAGAGGACGGCAATGACTGGAGATTCAGAGTCTCGGGTATCATCTTCACCGATGTTGATATGCAGGGCGAGCGGGTTGGAGAGATAAGTGTCATTGCCAATGCTTCCAATATGATGGAAATCCTAAAAGAGGGATCGATAGATTCTGTGGTTATGGTCTATGAAAGGATTGATGATGATGCTCGTAAACAGGTTAAGGACTTCCATGATATGGGGAAGGCGGTATATATAGATCTTGACAGAGCGATTGTGGTGACGGGTGCAGGAAAGAGTATAGATAAGATAGGCGCTGCTTCTATGATATGCTTACAGCCGGTGGCGCGAATTGCCTATCGCAGATTGTTTTTTAAACGTTTTACGGATATTCTGCTGTCCATATTGCTCATGCCCCTACTTCTGATATTCATGTTGATTTCGGCAATACTTCTCAATATTGAATCGCCGGGACCGTTGATGCTTTCAAGGATTCGCGTGGGCAATGGCGGCAGGCGATTTGAACAGCTCCGCTTCCGTATTATGCGTATGGACGCGAAGGAGCGTTTGAAAAAAGGTAAAAATCCCATGACTGTATGGGGAAGGTTTCTGAGTTTCAGCCATTTTGACAGATTGCCGCTCATTCTCAACGTACTTGTGGCAGATATGTCATTTGTGGGACCACATGCGCCAAGGCTTCCGCGCTTTATAGAATATGGGGCCGAAAGGCGCAAAAATCTCCGTATGAGGCCGGGTATACTTGGACACTGGAGCTTTGAACTTGACGAAGAAAAGATTATTACCGAGGAGCGTGAGTACATCGAACATTGGTCTATGTTCAGCGATTTTTCGGTGTTCCTTGAGTTTATATTCAGATATATCACCGGCAGACTGGTCAGGGGATTTGATCCGGATCAGGCAGAAGAAGAGATATGGCTCATCGATCAGTATTATGAGGAAAAGCAGCCGTTCGAATACGATAGGAGCGCATATACTGAAAAAGCAACATTCAAAATATCGACTTACGGTTTTTTTAAGCGTATGACGGATATAGTGCTTTCTCTTGTAGCTATCATCATTCTTTCGCCGCTGTTTTTGATATTGATGATCCTTATTATGGGCAGTGACGGCGGAAGCCCGATATATGCCCACAGGCGAATAGGAAAAAACGGAAAGAAGATTAACATATACAAGTTCCGCAGTATGCGTAAAGATGCCGGAGATCTCGAAAAGCTCCTTAATCCCGAACAGCTTGAGCAGTATAATCGAGAGTTTAAGATAGAAAAGGATCCGCGTGTAACGGGGATAGGAAATTTTTTGAGGCGAACCAGTCTTGATGAATTACCTCAGTTGTTCAATATACTTGGAGGTTCGCTGTCGATAGTGGGACCGCGCCCCATAGTGGAGGATGAAACGGAAAAGTACGGAAAAGAGATAGCCAAGCTTCTTTTCGTAAAACCCGGACTTACAGGATATTGGCAGGCCTATGCCAGAAATAATGCTTCTTATGAGACCGGCGAGAGGCAGGCGATGGAAATGTATTATGTCAACCATAGGGGAATTAAACTGGATGTTAAGATTTTTTTCAAAACCATAGTTGCGGTATTCAGGCAGGAAGGCGTGGAATTATAATGGTTTTCAGAAATGGAGAGGTATCATGAACTTAAAGGGAAGAAATTTTTTGACACTCAAGGATTTTTCGCCGGAGGAGATACGTTATCTTTTAGAACTTGCGGCGGATTATAAAAGAAAAAAACATGACGGAGTAATGCACGATACCCTTAGGGGTAAGAATGTGGCGCTTATTTTTGAGAAGACCAGTACACGTACACGGTGCTCGTTTGAGATAGGTGCTCATGACCTTGGTATGGGTACAACATATCTTGATCCTTCGGGCTCTCAGATTGGTAAGAAGGAGTCCATCAAGGATACGGCACGTGTGCTTGGCTCGATGTTTGATGGAATCGAGTACAGAGGATTTGGTCAGGAGATAGTAGAGGAACTTGCCAGATATGCAGGGGTTCCCGTGTGGAACGGTCTTACCAATGAGTACCATCCTACACAGATATTGGCCGATATGCTTACTATACGTGAGGAATTCGGCACCCTTGAAGGACTCAGGTTCGTTTACATGGGTGATGCACGTTATAATATGGGAAATTCCCTTATGATAGGCTGCTCAAAGCTTGGGCTTCACTTTACAGCGTGCACTGAGTCAAAGTATTTTCCAAACCCTGAGCTTGTGAAGATTTGCGAAGGTTATGCCAAAGAATCCGGCGGTACTATTACGCTGACAGAAAATGTCGAAGAGGCAGTTAAGGGTGCTAATATCATCTATACTGATGTATGGGTATCTATGGGTGAACCTGACGAGGTCTGGGAGGAACGTATCCGTGAGCTTACACCGTATAGGGTTACAATGGACGTAATGAATATGGCCGATGACAACTGTATCTTCCTTCACTGCCTGCCGGCTTTTCATGATCTGGGTACCGGCATAGGACGGAAGATACACGAAAAATACGGCATTAACGAAATGGAAGTGACGGATGAAGTATTTGAGTCCGACAAATCCAGAGTGTTTGAAGAAGCCGAAAACAGGATGCATACTATCAAAGCTGTAATGGCAGCTACTTTGGGTGCTTGATTATGTACGAAGAAGAAACTGTGCTTTGTGCGGCCAGCGCATACGAAGAAAAATATTTTTTTAACGACGATTTTAAGAGCCTTCCCGTAGAAGTTAAAAAGGAACTGCGCGCCATGTGTACTCTTTTTACCGTGGATGTGGGAGGTATATTGGAGCTGGTGTTTTCCGAGGATGGAGAGCTTATGTTCAGAACAAGCGCCGATGAAGGAGATCTGCTCTATGATGAGATTGGAAGTGTATTAAAGGTTAAACAGCTCCAAGGTGAAAAGAGAGAGCTTCTTGAGGCTTTGGAAACATATTATCGGGTGTTCTTTCTGGGAGAAGAGTAAAGAATGTTTTTACATAGTGACAGATATAAAAATACCGCAGGGTGCTTGAAATGCCCTGCGGTATTTTGCTGTCGTGATAGCCATCAGATGTTGAAGGTGTCCATTGTATCCTGAAGCGAGGAAACGTTGTCATATACCGAAGAGGTGTCTTCGGTGATGTTGTCGGAATCCTGAGTGATAGTAACGAGGTTGCCGTTGATCTGTTGCAAGCGGGAGTTGACCTCAAGCTGTGATTCGGTAATCTTTGAGATCATAGAGGCGGCCTCGTGAACCGATGCGGTAAGTTCTTGAGCCTCTGTTCCAAAATTAGAGCCGGATTCAGAGAAGAACTCTGAATCTTCACGATAACTTTTGGCGAGATCTTCAAAACGATTGTAGTCGGACATTACCACTTCATCCATGAATTCAAGGATTTCGTTGGCTTCCTTTGAAAGAGTGTTTACGCTGTCTAGAACACGCTCGGTCATTTCGTTTACTTTGTGAATTTCTTCACTTGTATCCGAACTCAATCCATTGATCTCATCTGCCACTACGGCAAAGCCTTTGCCCATTTCTCCGGCTCTGGCTGCCTCTATGGATGCATTCAGCGCCAGGAGATTGGTTTGGGAAGCGATAGCTTGAATTGCTTCGGCTACGTCCTTTATCTCGTTGATAACTTCCACTCCGCGGATGGCTTCTTCGAGGTTTGCACGGGAAACGCTAAGGCGGTCTGTGGCACGGGATTTGTTTTCGATAAGTTGCGGTACGATCTCGTCAACTCTGGTCATGATTTCATCAGACTTGACGGCAATATTCTGAGCACCGTCCGCAAGGTCTGCGGCTGCTGCGTTGACGTCATCAAATACCTTGTCAATGCTTTGAATGCTGTCGGTCTGTATCTCTACGTTTGAACCGGTTTCCTCCATAAGCCCTGAAATTTCGGATATAGAGTCGTTCATGGTGGAGATCTTTTCTTTAGTGTTTCGCATTCTGTCCGCGATAATGTGAGATTTGTCCTGGGTTTGTGCCAATACATCAAGTACGCTTGTTTGCATGGCGTTGGTCAGCGAATAAATCTCCTCGAGCTCGGAATCGGAGTGCTTTATATTCTCTTCGCCTACAATTTTTTCGACGATAAAGTCGCAGACTACTTTGATAGGCCGCAGCGATAACTTAATCTTGCGGAAGGTGAAGATGCAGCCTACGACAAGAAGCACTATGGCGGCTATTATGTTTGGAAGCAGACAGCTTAAGAGTGTGGTGGTGAGAATGGACGTATTTTCGGTGACACCGACTATCCATCCGGTACCTCCTATGGTAGAGAGACAGCAATATTTTGAGGAACCGTCATAGTCCGTAAAAGTAAATATATCGGTGGAAGAAAGGTCTATATTAAATGTTTCGACAAGGTTTGTATTACCTTCTTCCGTGGGAAGAAAAGCGTCATTTTCGTGAGCTACTACATCTCCTGTGGAATCAAGCAGAAATACAGAGATGTTTTCGGAGGAGGCATCATTGATCATTGAGACTATTGTATCTATGGAGATGTCTGCCAGTATACAGGAGCCGTCGCCTTCGGTGGATATGGGTTCGGCTATCGAAACAATCATCTGTCCGGTGGCGAAATCCATGTACGGAGCTGTATATATGAGGCTGTTGTTTTGGAATGCGTCAGTCCACCAGGTTCTGGTGGTGGGATCGAGGTCGAGTTTTGACTGGTCGGCCGGGTATACGGCACCGTCTCTTCCTTCGCAATAGTAATACATCAGAGCGTTTTCGTTTTCCGAAAGGTTCCGGGCAAGGTAATTCATAACGGCTTTTTTGTTTTTGGGCTTCTCTGTTTTCATGGAAGAGATGTGGGTCTTCATGGTGTGTACAATAGAAGACTGCTCTTTCAGAAATGTTTCTACTTCAGAGGCTCTTACTGATGAAGTAAGTGAAAGAGTATTGCGGAACTCGGATTCTGCCAGCCTGCTGGTGAAGAAACCGCTTAGTACCGAAAAAATAATAATGATGCCGACCATTGTGATGAGTGAAGGCATCAGAATGGAAATGTCAAGTCGTTTGGTTCTTTTTTTCATTTTCATGCTCCTTGTATACAACGGAATAAAGGACTAAATGTTACAATACAAATGTTATTATACCATATACTGTGGGAAGGGGAATATGAATTTACTATGTAAGGCGGATGAAATATTATGTAAACTGCTGGTAAAAGCCGGTGTTATTATTGTTGACTGTTTGAGACGAGAATTGTAATATGTGGTACAAGAGACGCAGGTTATGCGTTCATAGAGCGGAGATAGAATATGTTATTAGCAATTGATGTAGGAAATACAAATATCACCTGTGGGGTCTTTGACGGCAGCGAGATGATGGCCACATTCAGGATGACCACCAAAAAGCCCCGTACCTCAGATGAATACGGTATGATAATCACAAATCTTATCGAAAAGAACAGAATCAAGCCTACAGCTATAAAGGATATCATAGTTTCGTCAGTGGTGCCAAAGATTAATTATTCTCTGGGCAGCGCTCTTATCAAGTATTTCGGAATCAATCCGATTACTGTGGAACCGGATATAGACACTGGTATACGTACGGAATCATACAATCCGCGTCAGGTTGGAGCGGACAGGATAGTTGACGCCTGTGCGGCGTATTATCTTTACGGAGGCCCTGTTATAGTTGTGGATTTTGGTACGGCTACAACATATGATCTTATTACCGAGGAAGGAGTATTTGTTGGAGGGGTCACGGCTCCCGGTGCGCAGTCATCGGCATCGTCTTTGTGGGCAACCACGGCGCAGCTCCCCGAGGTTGCTATCGTAAAACCTGAGACTGTCATTGCCAAGGACACGGTAACATCCATGCAGGCAGGCATATATTACGGCCAGATAGGGCAGACGGAAGCCATCGTGCGTCAGATAAAAAAAGAATCCGGCCTTGATAATATCAAGACTGTAGCTACCGGAGGCCTGGGAAATCTGATCGCCGAGGGCACCGATTGCATAGATGTATATGACAATTCCCTTACTATGAAGGGTTTACAAATAATATTCGAAAGAGAGAGTAAAAATGACTAAACATTACAAAACAAGCGGAACATGTGCAAGAAGCATAGATATTGAAACGGACGAAAACGGCATCATACGTTCGGTTGTTTTTAACGGCGGATGTGCCGGCAATACAGAGGGTATATCAAGACTTGTGGTCGGGATGGAATCCCACAGGGTAGCTGATCTTCTTCGCGGTACGGATTGCAACATGAAAGGCACGTCATGTCCGGATCAGCTTGCAAAAGCTTTGGATGAAATGAGAGCTGAAAATCTGTGAAGAAGGTGGAAATAGGGGGCATTACATTGCCCAACAGATATTTTTTGGCACCCATGGCAGGAGTCAGTGATATCGCGTTCAGATTGATTTGCCATCGCGAAGGAGCCGGACTTTGTTCTATGGAGATGGTGAGCGCAAAAGCCATATGTTACAAGAACAGAAATACCGCTAATTTAATGGAGACAGATCCTAAAGAGGGAATTGTCAGCCTTCAGCTTTTTGGAAATGATCCGGATACTATGGCCAAGGCTGCACAGATGATAGAAGAAAGACCTTTTTCTTTTTTGGATGTCAACATGGGGTGTCCGGTACCCAAGGTTGTTAAAAACGGCGAGGGCTCGGCGCTTATGAGGAATCCTGAGCTTGCGGCCGATATTATAAGAGCGCTGGTTAGAGCAATCAAAAAACCTGTTACGGTCAAAATACGCAGCGGCTTTAATGATAAGAACATCAACGCCGTGGAGGTGGCCAGGCGTTTGGAGGACGCCGGGGCAGCAGCCATAGCCGTACATGGAAGAACCAGAGAGCAATATTACTCGGGAAAGGCGGACTGGGAGATTATCCGCAAAGTAAAGGAAGCTGTCAGTATTCCTGTGATAGGTAACGGTGATGTTGCCGCTCCCGAGGATGCAGAACGCATGTTTAATGAAACGGGGTGCGATGCTCTTATGGTTGGGAGAGCGTCACGTGGAAATCCATGGATATTCTCGAAGCTTGTGTCTTATGAAGAAACGGGGACGTACGAACCCGGACCGGATATTGATAAGATAGCGAAAATGATTCTTTACCATGGTCTCCTTTTGGTGGAGAAAAAAGGTGAATACATTGCCATGCGAGAGATGAGAAAGCACACGGCATGGTATATACGCGGTTTACATAACGCCTCAAAGATGCGCGGCTGTATCAATAACATAAATACATATGCAGAACTTGAGGCTGCGGTAGAACGTATAATGGGGAGTTTCTGTTAGAACTTTTATCCGGTTTTGTTATATTACAGAAATTTCTCTTGACACCCGGTATTTGGATGTGTTAAAGTACCCTTCGTGAAAAAACCTCCCGAAGACAGCAGGTGCTTTAAGAGCATAATTCCGCGTTGCGGTTCCTGCCCAGGAATGCATATATATAGATACGCCGCATTGCGGCTGTGTTTGAATGTGTTCTCTTACTGTCTTTGGTATAGTAGGAGATTTTTTTTACATCAAAATTCAGAAAGGAGAACACGAACATGGCAAAGGTTGAATTGAAACAGCCGATCATAAACGAGATCGCCGAAAACGTTAAAGACGCAGCTTCAGTGGTTCTTGTTGACTATCGCGGAATGACCGTAGATGAAGATACACGTCTCAGAAACGTTCTTCGTGAGGCTGGTGTTACTTATAAGGTATACAAGAACACCATGATGCGTTTTGCGTTTGAAGGTACCGAATTTGAAGCGCTCAAAGACGACCTCAAAGGACCCAGCGCTATCGCCATCTCGAAGGATGATGCTACTGCTCCGGCCAGAGTGCTTGCAAACTTCGCAAAGACAGCGCCCAAGCTTGAGCTTAAGAGCGGTATCGTTGAAGGCGAATATTATGATCAGGCAGGGATTATTGCAGTATCCAAGATTCCGTCGAGGGAGGAACTTCTCTCCAAGTTGCTTGGATCTATCCAGTCACCGATTACCAACTTTGCTCGCGTTATGCAGCAGTTGGCAGACAAGGGCGGTGCTGCAGGTGTAGAAAAGCCTGCTGAGGAAGCAGCTGCCGCAGAGGAGACAGCACCGGCAGAAGAAGCAGTTCCCGCAGCTGAAGAAGCACCGGCAACTGAAGAAGCGCCGGCAGAATAATCTAAAAACAAATCTTAAAAATGGAGGAATATTATCATGGCAAAGTTATCCACACAGGAAATTATTGACGCTATCAAGGAACTTACAGTTCTCGAACTGAACGACCTTGTTAAGGCGTGTGAAGAAGAATTCGGCGTATCAGCAGCTGCTGGCGTAGTAGTTGCCGCTGCAGGCGGAGACGCTGCAGGCGCAGGCGCAGACGATGCATCTGAGGTTAATGTAGAGCTTACTGAAGTAGGTCCGAACAAGGTTAAGGTTATCAAGGTTGTTCGCGAGATCACCGGTCTTGGCCTCAAGGAAGCTAAGGAACTCGTTGACGGAGCTCCTAAGATGGTTAAGGAAAGCGTTGAGAAGGCAGAGGCTGACGACATCAAGTCCAAGCTTGAGGCTGAAGGCGCTGTAGTTTCCTTCAAATAATCCGGGCAATAAAAGAGAACAAAGTTCCCCGTGGGTATACCTCATATCGGTATACGGCGGGGAATTTTTGATTTTATTTTTATTAAAAAATTATTGACACGCAACCTGTATTTCGATATACTGTAGGTTGCACTTTTGCGGTGCGAAGGTTTTTCGCGCCCTTTTTTCACTTAAAAGAATCATAAAAAAGCAGCCATTCAACAGCATAATTACGAGAGGTGGACGCCGAATGGAGAAAAACAGGATACGACCGGTCAAATCGGGCAAGGGTATTCGAATGAGTTACTCGCGACAGAAAGAGGTACTGGGGATTCCTAATCTCATAGAAGTACAGAAGAACTCTTACAATTGGTTCATCAATGAGGGACTTCGCGAAGTATTCAGGGATATATCCCCGATCGTCGGCCGCGGCGGTTCTTTGAGCCTTGAATTTGTGGACTTCAAACTCTGCGAAGAGGAGAGAAAGTACACTATTCCCGAATGCAAAGAACGCGATGCGACATATGCGGTCAAACTTAAGGTCAAGGTCAGACTCTACAATAAGGAACTTGACGAGATTAACGAGCATGAGATCTTTATGGGCGATCTGCCGCAGATGACCGAGACAGGTACATTTGTTATCAACGGTGCAGAGCGTGTTATCGTTTCACAGCTTGTGCGTT
>CAJOOT010000003.1 GCA_905236215.1 uncultured Eubacterium sp. | reverse complement strand
GAGAATATTTTCCCTTATATAAAGAAAAATATTGATGAGATAATTACGGTAACTGATGATGAGCTTATAACATCATTTCTCGATATGGTCGAAAGCCATAAAATGATAGTGGAAAATTCGGGGCTTCTTACCGTTGCGGCTTTGGATCACCTTGACGTAAAGGGAAAGAGGGTGGTCTCAATCCTAAGCGGCGGTAATATGGATGTTATCACTATGTCGTCGGTAGTCCAGCAAGGACTTATCTTCCGTGACAGAATATTTACGGTATCCGTGCTTCTTCCGGACAGACCCGGAGAGCTTGCCAGGGTTGCCAAGCTCATTTCCGAAGTACAGGGAAACGTTGTAAAACTTGAACATAACCAGTTTGTTACAACCAACAGAAACGCTGCAGTGGAGCTTCGTATCACACTGGAGGCTTTTGGCACAGATCACAAAAATGAGATCATTAATTCGCTTGAAAAGGGCGGATACAGACCTAAACTTGTAAAGACAAGGTCATAAGGATACTGACCGCCAGCGAGACTTGAATGACAGACACGGCAGAGAGCCTTACTGTCAGAGAAAGGCAGAAGTTATGTCAACTCAATCATCAATGAGGCGTGTGGGACCGCCCACGATATCGCCCGACGAAATAGGTAAGCGTATAGCGGATATTTCATTCCCTACTCCCTTTCCATCATATTTGGAATATAATCCTCCGGTACATGGCACCTGGAATATTGTTCACACAGGCATGCTCGTACCGGATGCTCATATAATCTATGTCTGCGCGGCAGGGTGTCTTAGAGGCGTGGTACTGACAGCTGCCGAGATGGGCGAGATGTCGCGCTTTTCTTCTATAAGTGTGCGGGAACCGGATATTGTAAACGGCAGGATGGACGATCTTATCATTGACGGAGTATGTTCTGTCATAGACGGCCTTGCAGCGCGACCGCGTGCTGTTCTTATCTATACGTCCTGCGTCCACAATTTCGTGGGCACGGATCTTCGGTATATATATGGTAAACTTCGGGAGCGTTATCCCGATATCGACTTTTCCGACGGATATATGACGCCGATTATGAAAAAGACAGTGCCGCCCGATACCAGAACATGGCAGACCATTTACAGCCTTCTGAAGAAAAATGATCATAATTCCAAAGGTGTCAATATAATAGGTTGCGACCTTAAGATTGACGAAGATACGCAGATATTTAAGATTGCCAAAGCGGCTAAGGTTGATCTTCTTGAAATTACAAAGTGTAATACGTATGAAGAATTTCAAAAGATGGGAAGTTCATATGCCAATATTTATATGCTTCCGGTAGCTGCCCGTGCGGCCGGTTATCTCGAAAAGCATCATGGACAGAAGTCTTTGTATATGCCCGTTTGCTACAGCTACAAAGAAATAAATCTTGAACTTGATATGTTGTGTCGTGAATTGGGCGTAGATATGCCTTTTGATGAGGCTTCCCTTATTGAGGAATGTGAAAAAGAAGCAAAGAAGACAGCTGATCTTCTGGGAGATTCGCCTGTATCGGTGGACGGCGTCTGTTCTCCGAGACCGCTGGGGCTTGCCAGATATCTTATTGAGCATGGTATGAACGTTATCTCGCTTTTTGTGGATGGACTAAACGCAGAAGAAGAGGATGACTTCAAGTGGCTTTTTGAAAACAGGCCGGATATTATGGTCTATCCCACGATTGACCCCAAAATGCGCGTGTTCGATCGAAAAAGAGGAGAGAATGTTTTGGCGATCGGACAGAAGGCCGCGTATTTTAATAGCACGAAACACTTCGTCAACATGATAGAAGGCGGAGGCTTGCACGGATATTCCGGAATTATAAGACTTATGGAACTTATCCGTGATGCATACGAAAACGAAAAGGATACAAAAGATATTGTTCCCCGTAAGGGGCTTACATGCATGAGTGTCATATGAGGTAGCCGTATGAAGCAGACAGCAGCAAGAATTTCAATATACAGCGCAGATGTGTCGGGGGTGGCATCGGCCATGTTCGAACTGGGAGGAATGGTGGTTATCCATGATCCTTCAGGTTGTAACTCCACATATAATACCCATGATGAGACCAGATGGTATGACCATGACAGCCTGATCTTTATAAGTGCCCTTGTGGAAAGAGATGCCATCCTGGGCAATGATGATAAGCTTATCAATGATACGGTTCAGGCTGCAGACGAATTTCATCCGAAGTTCATCATGCTTTGCGGGACTCCGGTGCCTCATATGACAGGTACGGACTTTCAGGCGATAGCCCGCATCATAGAAAAGAAGACGGGGATTCCCACTTTCGGACTTCATACGAATAATATGCATGCATACTTTAAGGGAGCGGGAGAGGCTTTTGGATGCATAGCAAAGAGACTGGTAGATGATGTTTCAAAAGGGCATTCAGCCGACAGTGCCGGGAAGAAGGTTAATATATTGGGAGTGACACCCCTTGATTTTGCCGATAACGGAGCGGATATTTCGCTTCGTGAGGCGGTTGAAGCATTAGGGTATGATATATTGTCATGCTGGGCTATGGGGTCTTCCCTTGATGATCTTAAACAATCGGGGAAGGCTGATCTTAACCTGGTGGTGTCTTCTTCCGGTCTTGAGCCGGCCAAGATACTTAATGAAAGATTCGGCACGCCATACAGTGTGGGACTTCCTGAAGGTGGAGCATGGCCGGATAATGAACAAAAAGTGTGCAATGGAAAACAGACCGGAGCAAAAGCAGGTTTACATAATGCTAAAAACAACGTCACCCGTATTACTCTTATAGGAGAGGCTGTGGCCAATGTATCACTGGCCAGATATCTTGAAAAAGAAGCATTAAAGACAGAAAGCTGTATTTCCACACGTGTACTTACGATGCATGATACGCCTACGGAACTCATCCGTAAATGTGATGCATTAGCTGAAGATGAAGACGAGATAATTCCATATCTGGAAGATACGGATATAGTAATAGCGGATCCTCTCTATCGTCCTATCTGTCCCGAAAGTATCAGGTTTATTGATATGCCTCATTGGGCTTTCTCGGGACGCATGTACAGAAGCAGCATGCCGGATCTCGTCAAAAGACCTCTTATGAATGTAATCCGTGTTGACAATCCTTAAGAAAAAATTTACAATTCATGAGTTGGAAAAGTGAACCCTCCCATTGGGAGGAAGAGAGGAGAAAACAGAAATGAAAAAAAGAGTGTTGAGCATGGCGATCGCTGCCGTTATGGCCTTGGGTCTTACGGCCTGTGGAACAGCATCGGGATCAGGAGATTCTGCTCCTGTTACAGGTAGTGTATTCAGCAGTTCTGCCAGCGGAGATGCATCCGGAGATGTATCCGGACTTAAGATCGGAGTCATCTATGTTGGAGATGAAAACGAAGGGTATACCGCAGCTCATATGGAAGGCATCGATCAGATGCAGACAGAGCTCGGACTTTCCGATGATCAGATTGTTGAGAAAACAAACATTCCCGAAGATGAGTCATGTTATGATGCGGCAGCAGACCTTGCCGAGCAGGGTTGCAATATGATTTTTGCAAACAGCTTCGGACATGAGGACTATGTCATTCAGGCGGCTACGGATTATCCTGATGTACAGTTCTTCCATGCTACCGGATATCAGGCGGCATCCAGCGGACTTTCAAATATGCATAATTACTTTGACAAGATATACGAGGCAAGATATGTAAGCGGTGTGGTAGCCGGACTTAAGCTCAATGAGATGATAGAAGACGGTACTATTACTGCAGATACGGCTAAGATCGGCTATGTAGGTGCATATCCGTATGCAGAAGTGGTTTCGGGATATACTGCATTCTTCCTCGGAGTAAGAAGCCAGTGTCCGTCAGCTACCATGGAAGTACAGTATACAAACAGCTGGGCAGATATGTCAGCAGAGGCCGAGGTTGCCAGCCAGCTTATCGCAAACGGAGCTGTCCTTATCAGCCAGCATGCAGATACCACAGGCGCGCCCTCTACCTGTGAGGAGAAAGGTGTTCCCTGTGTAGGATACAATGTTGATATGACATCTGTAGCTCCGTCCACGGCTCTTACATCTTCGACAAATAACTGGGGAATATATTACACCACCATCGTTAAGAAGGCTATAGCAGGAGAGACTCTTCCTACAGATTGGGCCGAGGGTTATGAGAGCGATGCCGTAGCCATTACTACGCTCAATGAAGAGGTTGTGGCAGAGGGCACTGCTCAAAAGGTGGAAGAGGTTATTTCTTCCATTAAGAGTGGAAAACTTCACGTATTTGATACATCTACATTTACAATAGGTGGAAAGACTGTAGAAGAGCTTATCGAAGAAGGAGATGAGAACTGCACCAAGATTAAGGATAATGTATCCGACGGATATTATCACGAGTCCGAGACTGTAAGTGCACCGTCCTTCGAGCTTCGTATTGATGGTATTACAGAACAGAACTAATTCATTGACTTAAAGGATAATATCCTTTGAGTCCTTAATTCAAATCAATCAAGGCGGGAGTTTTCTCCCGCCTTTTGAGATTATTAAACCGGCGTTATTCATCAGAGCCTTACGGAGGTGAAGAAATTGGCAGAGCAGAATGCTGTGGAGTGCATCGGAGTGACAAAACACTTTGGAAATGTCGTGGCCAATGACAACGTTTCTCTTAGTTTGAAAAAAGGTGAGATTCTTTCTCTTCTCGGAGAAAACGGAAGCGGCAAGACCACACTTATGAATATGCTTTCCGGCATATATTTTCCTGACAGCGGAAAGATTCTCATTAACGGAAAAGAGGAAATTATCCGTACACCCAAAGATGCGTTTAATCTGCGCATAGGCATGGTGCATCAGCACTACAAGCTGATAGATATCATGTCGGCAGCGGAAAACATTATCCTTGGGATGGATCCGAACATAAGACAGAAGAATTTTGAAGAAGGAAAAAAATATATCAAGGGTCTGGTGGAAAAATACGGATTTTCTTTAGATCCCAATCAAAAGGTCTACAATATGTCCGTTTCCCAAAAGCAGACCACGGAGATTGTCAAGACTCTCTACAAGGGCGCTGATATTCTCATACTTGATGAGCCCACGGCTGTGCTCACTCCGCAGGAGACCGAAAAGCTTTTTAATGTACTTAGAGCCATGAGGGCTGACGGAAAGTCAATCATCGTCTTTACCCATAAACTTGCGGAGGTTCTGGAGATTTCCGACAGAGTCACTGTTCTCAGAAAAGGTAAGATGATCGGTACCGTAGACACAAAGGATGCCACCGTGGAGAGTCTCACCGAGATGATGGTAGGTGAAAAGGTTTCACTTGATATAGGACGTGAGGAACCGGTAAATCCCCACACCTGTATTGAAGTACAAAACCTCAAAGTCAAAAACGGTGAAGGTATATATGCTCTTGATGATGTTTCGTTTTCGGCCAATAGCGGTGAGATACTTGGAGTGGCAGGTATCTCGGGCAGCGGTCAGAGAGAGTTTCTGGAGACCCTTGCAGGCGTTCAGGGCTTTGAGAGCGGAAAAATCACTTATTACAATGATGAGGGTATAGCAGATCCAAATATCAGGATTTCACTGGCATTTGTCCCGGAGGACAGGCTTGGTATGGGACTTATAGAGACTATGGGCATCACCGACAATATGATGCTCAGGAGTTACCGGGAAGGCAGGGGTCCTTTTGTGGACAGATCCGGTCCCAGAGCGTTGGCACAAAAGGTTGTGGACGAGCTTGGCGTGGTCACACCTTCGCTCCAGACACCGGTCAGTCGCCTCTCCGGCGGTAATGTTCAAAAGGTCCTCTTGGGAAGAGAGATTTCTTTGAGTCCCAAACTCCTTTTGGTGGCTTATCCCACACGAGGGTTGGATATTAATTCATCATTTACTATATACAGACTTCTCAATGAGCAGAAGAAAAAAGGAGTGGCTGTCATCTGCGTTATCGAGGATCTGGATGTTTTGATGGAGCTTTCGGACAGAATACTGGTACTTAGCTCCGGAAAAGTGGCCGGCATTGAAGATGCACGGACGGTCACAAAAGACAGGCTGGGCCTGCTCATGGCGGGAGGTGAAAAGTAATGCATCTTCATATGGTAAAACGCGATAGTATAAGTCACGGAAAAGCCTGGACTATACGTCTTATAGCCGTAGCGCTTGCTCTTATAGTCTCCGCTGTTGTCATAGTGGCTATCACCGGACAGAATCCGCTTGAAGTATACAGCGGTATTGTGGACGGCGCCGTGGGCTCTTCCAGGAGAGTATGGGTGACAATACGTGATACGGTGGTATTGCTTGTTATAGCTGTAGGTCTTGTACCTGCGTTTCGAATGAAATTCTGGAATATCGGTGCCGAAGGTCAGATTCTTATGGGTGGTGCTGCGTCTGCTGCTATTATGATCTATGCCGGAGATTTAATGCCGAACTGGATGCTGATCATCGTCATCATAATAGCAAGTGCGCTGTCTGGCCTTGTCTGGGGATTTATTCCGGCATACTTCAAGGCCAAGTTCAATACCAACGAGACATTATTTACGCTTATGCTCAACTATGTGGCAATGCAGATAGTTACCTTCTGTATTGTTTTTTGGGAGAACCCGACAGGCTCCAACTCGGTTGGTATCATTAATTCTGCCACCAAGCAGGGGTGGTTTCCGAAGCTTTTCGGTTCGGATTACGGACTTAATGTATTAATAGTAGTTATCATCACTGTAGCGGTCAGCATTTATATGACCAAAACCAAGCAGGGATACGAGATTGCTATTGTGGGTGATGGTATTTCCACCGCAAAATATGCAGGTGTCAGCGCAAAAAAGGTTATCATCCGTACCATGTGCATTTCGGGAGCTATATGCGGACTGGCCGGAGCACTTATTGTGAGTGGCGCCAGCCATACGATTTCCACATCTACAGCAGGAGGCAGAGGATTTACGGCTATCATAGTAGCATGGATGAGTCATTTTAATCCCTGGGCCATGCTTTTGGTATCGGCTCTTTTGGTTTTCATGCAGCAGGGATCAATACAGATAGCATCACAGTTCGGGCTTAACGAAAACGCATCCGAGATTATTACCGGCATTTTTCTGTTTTTCCTTATTGGCTGTGAGTTCTTTATCAAGTACAGACTTGAGATATACAAAGAAAAAGAAGCAAAGGAGGAGGGTGCATCATGATAATCACATTCATCCAACAGGCGATTGGACAAGGCATCGCCATTCTCCTGGGCGCAGAAGGAGAAATCCTTACGGAAAAGGGTGGAAACCTAAATCTGGGTATTCCGGGTATTATGTATATGGGCGGTATAGGAGGACTGATCGGAGCATTTATGTACGAACGGTCTGTAGAAGATCCCTCAGCTGTATTGGGAGCACTTATAGCTGTTATATGTACACTTCTTATCAGTGCTGCCGGAGGCCTTTTGTATTGCTTCCTTACTGCAACGTTAAGAGCCAATCAAAACGTTGTCGGACTTGCTCTTACCACCTTTGGGGTTGGCTTCGGAAATTTCTTCGGAGGTTCAATATCCAAGCTTGCCGGAGGCGTGGGGCAGATATCTGTAGCTACGACAGCGTCAGCATTTAAGGCTAAGATACCGGGACTGTGCGATATTCCCGTGATAGGAGAACTATTCTTCAGCTACGGGTTCCTTACATATACGGCTGTAATTTTGGCGGTATTCCTTGCATGGTGGCTTTTCCGCTCAAAGGCCGGGCTCAATCTTCGTGCCGTGGGAGAAGATCCCTCCACGGCGGATTCGAACGGAATAAACGTCAATAAATACAAATATTTAAGTACCATAGCCGGTTCAGCCATTGCCGGACTGGGAGGACTCTATTTTGTTATGGAATATCTTGGAGGTACATGGTCTAATGATGGATTTGGTGACAGAGGTTGGTTGGCTGTAGCTCTTGTTATTCTGGCACTCTGGAATCCACTCCATGCACTGTGGGGATCATTTCTCTTTGGGGCACTGTTTATCCTGTATATATATATTCCCGGCCTTAACCGTGGTACACAGGAACTTTTCAAGATGCTTCCGTATGTAGTTACCATTTTGGTACTTATTATCACCAGCTTTAGAAACAAGCCGGAGAACCAGCCACCAAAGAGCCTTGGAAATTCCTACTTCAGAGAAGAAAGGTAGTTGACATAAAAATGCCGG
>CAJOOT010000002.1 GCA_905236215.1 uncultured Eubacterium sp. | reverse complement strand
TCGTTTCTTTTCTTGCATTCGCTCTTAAGCCTTTCAATAGTTTCAAACAGGAGAAATCCCCCAATTGCCCCTGATAAGAACAGCACTTTTATCCATAGACCGTCCTTCTTTTCGGACCACGATACAGTACCCTGTGATGTTTCCGTTGGAAGTGTAAGCTTTTCTTTGAAAATACTGTTCCTATCTGCTTCGTCCAGAGCTTCTTCTACCGCCTTAACCTCGACCTCCCTGTCAGTTAGGACCGGTGGATACACACATGCATACATGCTATATTCACGGATATTATCTCTATAAGTAAGTTTTGCAGTGATATCCACCATGGCCCCGGTTTCCGGTATATTTTCCTCGTTGAGCCTGCCCGAGCTGTCTATCAGCGTATAATCGCTAAACTCCCACTCGACACCTACCTCTCCTTCTGCAGCCGAAGATACCGGATCTAACGGATACCGCACCTCATCAAAGCTTCCGTTCTGTGCCTTGAGGCTGTTTTTCGCCTCTTCATATGCTCTTTCCATAAGATCATCAAGTTCTTCTCCCCGAAGCTCTCTTTCCGATACGTCCACTTCGATGGATACGCCGTTCTCTTCATTCTCCCTTTCCTTGTTATCAAAGGATGCGTACAATTCAACCTGATAGTCACCTTCTCCAAAGGCACCTCTATCCAAAGAATCTCCTGAGGACAATACGCTCTGACTGCTCTCTATTATGATTGCCGTTATGACTGCGGCGGCAGTAACAACAACAATCCTTACCGCCATCCTCCTTCTCTTTTTTTTGAGCTCATCGGCGATTTCCTCTATATCACCCCTCGGATACAAGGCCTTTAAGCGCTTTCTCTCTTCCTTTTCTATATCTCTCTTAAACTTCAATCGACGCTATCCTTTCCGACAATTCAAACGCACCGACATAAACCGCAAGACACCCCGACATTATCAATATTCCTGAGATGTTTCCATACAAAGCATCCATATACCCCGGAGAACCGATTCTTAGATATGCGCATATTCCCAAAGGTATCACGTTCATAATGAGCTGTTCCAATCTCTTGGCTGCAGTAATGGATCGTATTTCCCTCTCCGTTTCAATCTTCTGAGAAAGCCTGTCCACTGCAGAACCTATAAGTTTGGAAAAATCTCCTCCGCTTCTTTTGGCAAATCGAAATACTTCGCAAAAATCAGAAGCTTCTTCTATTGCCATGATGGTTGAAAATTCATCCAATGCCGACTCAATGTTCTCGTTCATATCCAGCTTCGAGCACAGCTTTCTCATAGCTTTTACCGTAAACTCATCTTCTCCCATAAGATGTTTAAGTTCCTTATAGGCATTCCGCCATGCATTTTCCGGTGAATATCCCGCGCTCAACGCAGACTTTAACATGATGAGACATTCCCTGAAGGATTCCCTCCTTTTGTATGCCTTCTTTTCTTCAATCGCCTTTTTTCTTTTTCCGGCGAACCAGAATATCCCCGGCAGCATAAAAACCGCAGCTTTCAACGTACCGAAAAACAGCTCCGCCACTATAAGAATAAGAATCAACCCTTCAGATAAGCTTCTCAGTATTTCTAAGCGTTCCGACCTTTTCCCATTTAACAGCTTCTTTACCATTCATACCCCTCACCTTGTACAGCGGATTTAATATAAACTCGCCATTCTCATATCCAACCAGTTCTTCAACAGCCACAAGCCTCCTTTTTCCATCTTTTCCCCTGCGGAGATGAACCATAACTTCCACGGCTGCCGCAATCTGTCCCCTTATTGCCGGTATGGGCATCTCAGCCGCCAT
Organism: uncultured Eubacterium sp.; assembly: GCA_905236215.1. Lineage (GTDB taxonomy): Bacteria > Bacillota > Clostridia > Lachnospirales > Lachnospiraceae > RUG14243. The sequence goes on along the minus strand of CAJOOT010000002.1, from coordinate 2,956 downwards.
AAGTATCATAGTCTCAAGGCGTTTTAGCATATCCGCACACGAATCCGCATGTCCCGTGCTTAATGATCCCGCGTGTCCGCTTAACATGGCAGTGATCATATCCAATGCCTCTCCCCCTCTTACCTCACCTACGATGATCCTGTCAGGTCTCATGCGAAGAGAAGTTTTGATCAGATCTCTTATGGTAACGGCATTTTTCCCTTCCGTATTTTCGTTTCTGGTCTCAAGTCTCACAAGGTTTTCAACGTTCTTTAGATTAAGCTCTGCTGAATCCTCTATGGTGATAATCCTCTCTTTTGACGGAATGAAGTTTGCCATGGCATTAAGGAAAGTCGTCTTTCCCGAGCTGGTTCCGCCAGAAACAAAGATATTTAATCTGCATTCCACCATTTTCTGCAAAAACTCGGCCACTTCTTCGGACAGCATCTGTTTTTCTATCAACTGCTCCATGGTGAAGGGATCATCCGGAAACCTCCGTATTGTGACCACCGGTCCGTTTATAGCTATAGGCTTTAGCACTATATTTACGCGTGACCCGTTTTCCAGCCTGGCGTCCACTATGGGTCTGCTCTCATTGACTATGCGATTATTCATAGACACTATCATCTGGATGACATCTTCAAGCTTTTCCTCAGAAGAAAAACTCTTGTCCCACAGAAACAACCTTCCGTTCTGCTCAACATATATTGAATCCGGGCCGTTGATCATGATCTCCGAAACAGTCTCATCATCCACCAGCTCCTGCAAAACATCCAGCTTTCTGAGTGAATTGAATACATCCGCGCTAAGGCTTTGTTTCTGATCAACATCAAGCCCCAGGCTCTTTCCGTGCAGGATAACTCTTTCATCAACAAGCCCTCTTATTTCTTCGTCCGGTATATCTCTGGAGAGATCTACGGCTCTAAGTACTTCCTCTCTTATAGTCTCCGCCAGTTCCTGTGAGTTTTCTTTCGGATTATTGACTGAAATAAAGTCCGTCAATGGATCACTTTCACAAAAGCCTTCATATTCATCACCGGGATTTTTCTTTTTTCTCTTGATTATTCTAAATCCGCAAAACTTTTTCTCTGACATAATCCCCTATATCCCCCCAGATCCAGTCGGATAATATGTCCGCCGATGCGTATAATCCTGCAAACGTCGGAAGCCTAATCCTGTGTATCCTGTCATTTATCCTGCCCAACCCTCTTGAAGCTACGTTTTTGTCAAAGCGCTCCTGCTGAGCCTTTTCATACGCATTGGATCCTGTAAGCAAATATACGGCTGTGCTCTTCTTGATAATCTCGTAGAAAACAGGATTTGATCCCGACAGGTCTATCACAATATTGTCGTATCCTGATTCACAGATAAGCTTTTCCAAAAAATCCATCCATTCATCCTTTCCAAAGCCTGATGCGTCAGACGGATTTTCCATAGGCGGAAGATACTTAAGTTCATGGTCCTCATATATATTGCTCTTTAGTATTGTGCAAAACGAACCGTTTCTGTGAGTATTAAGAAATAACAGATCTGACAAATCCCGGGAAAATTCCCGGTTTAGAAGACCGTAGAATCCGGCGCTTTCTCTTAGGTTTACATAAAGTGTGTCGCTGTCCCTTGCAAGACACATTGCCAATGTGGCTGCAAATGGTGTCTGCACCTCCAGTTGACCGGGGCTGTATACCGTATAAAGATCTGTCCTAAGTCCGCCTCCTCTTATGAGACCTTCTTCTTCCTCAGGCTCATATATCTCGCAGACCTTGCGCATAAGCTCATCTGCCGGCTGATACTTCTCAACTCCCGGAATATCCGGGCTTTGGGGTATTATTCCTTCATACAGTGTTATCACTTTCCCATCATAACCTGTATTTTTAAGATTTAAGGCCAAACTCTCTTCCGCGAGTAATATGTCCGGCGGTTTGTTCTTGAGATATATAAACAACGCATCCTCTTGTGTAAAACCTACAGCCGAAACCTCTTTGAACCACTCTTTGGTAATATAACCTACCAACGCTTCTACATATTGAGCCATACTGTCATATACAGCCATATTGAGTCTTTCCAATTTCATTCCCCCATTCTGTTTTTTATACCCCTGTCTTTTCTTTAATTCCACCTCACATAAGTAGCGTTAAACCTGTATCTGCCATCCCCATATATTCGGCCGCCACCACCGTAACAAATCCTAAAAGTACAGGCACCGCAAACGGTATCACCGTAAGCTCTGTTTTTCGTTTGATAATCATACGGATAACTCCGTACACAGCCGTCATAAGAAACGAAGTCCAGATGACGTACAGGTCAAACCCAAAACCCAAAAAACAACTTATCATGGATAAAAGTTTGATATCTCCGGCTCCCAAAATGCGGAGTGGAAATAAAAGAAAAAGCAAGATAACCGGCAGGCACATGTCTTTGATAAACAATAAGATTTCGAAGTGCCCCGGGGCTGCTGCCCTTAAAAGAAGCGCGATGACCACGCCGGACAGGATCAGCCGGTTATCGATCCTTCGGGATTTGACATCCCCTATCGCCGCCGCGATAAGAAAGCCTCCCGTAACGATGAATCGATACAACCTTGTTGCCTCCTTCTTGGTGACGCAACGATAACATGTGTTTTTTTTGAAAGTCAACAACAAATCATTTACAGAAACTGATTTTGTGAATTTTGCCGAAATTCAAACATTAAAACACATGGCAAAAGCCCGAAGTCTTGATGACTTCGAGCTTTCAACCTGTAAAAAAAGATCCCTTATCTTTTTTTGATATCATATAATATTTTTCAAACACTTTAGTCCGTTTTGGACTGTTGGTTTGAGAACCCTCAGAATTACATAATACTTTTTTGGGATTTTTATGTAACCCTCACTAAACAAGATATCCTCTCCCGCCTGATCCTTCATTGGAGCCACTGGTTTCATTTAAACTGTCTCTTCCGTATGTAAGCCCCGCATATACCTGCTGCGTGTTCTGCATA
>CAJOOT010000001.1 GCA_905236215.1 uncultured Eubacterium sp. | reverse complement strand
CGCACAGTTGGTCGGTGGTATGAACAAGAGCTACATCCTTTCCTTCATCAAGATATCCACAGTCTGCTATATCATAGTCTCCTTCTTTTACGGCAGCACACATTTTTTCGAACATGGCAGGTGCGGGAATATCATCAGCATCTACAAATCCAAGATATTTTCCCCGTGCACTGGCAAGCGCAATATTTCTGGCACCACCTGCCCCGTGATTTTCGTCACATTCTATAAGCAGTGTGTTTTCGGGATAACGCTGTTCGAAAGCCTCCAATATCTTTCTTGAACCGTCGGTTGATGCATCATCAACGAGGATTATTTCCATATCTTTGAAGGTCTGAGCGGCGAGGGTCGGGAGAGATTCCATAAGATATTTTTCTGCATTGTGAACCGGTACGATAACGCTCAAAAAGGGGCTGCTCATGCACTTTCCTCCTCGTATTATTGGATAAATGTCCGGAATAGAAAAGTTATGGAAACCGGACAATCAATGCTATTATAAAATAGTGAATAAAAATACGCAAATCAGTAAAAAAATGCAGTGTGTCTCTTTTGTGACCATTTTTGTAATATAATGTCTTCAGAATTCGAATAAAAGTCCGATATACATATTGTAGAATCAAAGACTTATTGATTTCGATCTTCATAGAGAAAAGGCTTGAGTGTTATGAAAAAGACTAACTCGCAGGAAATTGTTCCTGCGAGTTTCTCTTTTTGTAGATTAGACATTTTTGTTGACCAGGTCTGCAATGGTGACGGTATATAGGTAATCGTGGACGATTTTGTCAAGATTTTGCCACAGAGGTAACGTTTGGCAGTTTGAGGCTTTTTCGCAGGGCTCGGCATCTGATGTGAGACAAGCCACGCTCGCAAGGGTACCCTCAACTATCTCAATAATCTCCCCGACAGGATATTCGGATGGTTTTCTGGTCAGGATGTATCCGCCGCCTTTTCCGCGAAGTCCTTTAAGCAATTCGGCACGTACGAGAGATTTTAGGATACTCTCAAGGTATTTTTCGGAAATCATCTGTCTTTCGGCTATTTCCTTTAAGGGAATATAGCCACTATCTTCGTGTTCTGCCAAATCTATCATGACACGCAGTGCATACCTGCCTTTTGTGGTAAACATAGGGAGCTCCTTTCTCTGATTGAGATAAACCTATTATAGCGTAGGGTTTTTGTGCTTTCAAGAGCAAGTGCAAAGGGAATTGAGAATGTCCGCTTTGCTGACTAATTTGATTGAGAGCGTTTCGGCTTTGTGATATAATTTACAAATTCATCAGACTATTGAAAAGGTGGTTGTATTAAGATGTATTCATACGAAACCAGAATCAGATATACACAGATAGCCTCAAACGGTTACATCACACCGCAGGCATTGCTCGACGAGTTTCAGAACTGCTCCAACTTCCAGTCTGATGATCTGGGAGTGGGGCTTAAGTATCTTGTGGAACACAAGCACGGCTGGATACTGGCATATCATGAGGTGCTGTTCCTAAAACGACCCGACAGTGGGGATGAGGTTATTGTTGGCACTAATGCATACAAGATGAGAGGCTGCATGGGCAACAGGAATTTCTTTCTAAAGGATATGAAAGGAGAGGTGCTTGCGGTCTCGGATTCTCTATGGGTTTATATGGATCTGGAGAACGGGCGTATGTCAAAGGTGCCTCAGGAAATGACTGATGCATATCTAAACGGTTCCGATCCCTGCTACGATATGGGGACACATTCCAGAAAAATCATCGTTCCCGACGACCTTGAGCACATGGATGATTTCAAGATCCGCAAAAGCGATATAGATTCAAACGGTCATGTAAACAATACGGTGTATGTGGCATTGGCATCTGAATTCATTCCCGAAGGGATGGAAATGGAGCGACTCCGCGTGGAGTACAGGAAAGAGTCGCATTACGGAGATACGCTTGAGGCGTGGGTCAAAGTACATAAGAACAGCGTTTTTGTTGTGCTTAAAGTGGCAGAGGTGGGAGATACAGCTGTTGTGGAGATGATATTTAAGGATGAGGTGGAAAAGTAATGCTTAGGCTCGGAGAAAAACAGACATTGACCATGAAGAGATCGGTGGATTTCGGAGTCTATCTTACTGACGGCAAGGACGAAGTTCTGCTCCCCAGGAAACAGGTGCCCGACAGTCTTAAGAAAGACGACAAGATCGAAGTTTTTCTATATAAAGACTCATCTGACAGAATCATTGCCACTGTCAATACTCCCAAGGTTCTTTTGGGCGAGGCAGTTGTTCTTGAAGTAAAGGACACTACAAAGATAGGTGCGTTTTTGGATTGGGGGCTTGAAAAGGATCTTTTCCTTCCCTTTAAGGAACAGACCGGACGGATAAAAAAGGGGGATCATATCCTTGTGGCTCTTTATGTGGACAAGAGCCAAAGATTGGCCGCTACCATGAAAGTTTATCCCTACCTTAAGAAGAACCCACCCTATAGACCTGATGATCGGGTGGAAGCGCGCATATATGAAGTCAGTGAACGCTTCGGAGCATACGCAGCTGTGGATGACATGTACTCGGGAATGATACCCCCTTCGGAAAATATTGCTGATCTTATGCCGGGACAGACAGTTAAGTGCCGTGTGGTAATGGTCAAAGAGGATGGGAAGCTTGATCTATCCCTTCGCGAAAAGGCTTATATTCAGATGGATGATGACGCGGCTATGGTATCGGAACTCATTGACAGTTATGACGGAGTGCTTCCGTTTGGAGACAAGGCGTCGCCGGAGCTTATAAAAAAAGAAACGGGACTCAGCAAAGCAGCTTTCAAAAGAGCGGTAGGGCGACTTTACAAGGAGCGTTTGATAGAAATAGGTCAGGATTACATAAAAAAATTGTAACAATATAAAATTTTCATAATATTTTTTAATAATTATTTTTTGAGTAAAGTGTTTTTTATAAAATCAACTATTAGTGGCTGGGTTTTTCCCAGCCACATTGTTTTGTGGTTTTTACAAAATAAAAGTTAATAAAGAATTTAACAAAATAAAAAACAGGCGACAGGACGGCACTTTTTCGAGGTGAAAATAAAGATTTTTTCTTGACCCGGGCGACATAATAATGCTATAATCTCTCATACCGACGCGCTTATGATGATTGGGTGTCGGGGGTAATATATTAAGCATAGATTTACGAGGAGTAAGAAACAGTTATGAATAAGCGTGCTAAAATGATGGCAACATGTATTGCTGCGGGAGCAGCGGCTTTTGCTACAAGTTCTCCGGCCATGGCTCAGGCTTCCGGAGGAGCCGGCGGTACCATAGAAAGGTACGTTGCTACCGATAATGGAGAGCAGGATCCCTTTGAAAATCCTGAAGCGGCATTGCCGAATTCTCAGAACAGCACAGACAGGGAGGTTACCTCAGATGATACCTGCAGTGGTGCTACAGGCGCCATGGAAGACTATCTTGTTGAGGCGGTTGCCAGACAGGAAGCGCAGGAGGCAGAGACCGGGGAGACCACCGAGGATGCCCATGAAGGCCAGGTTATGATAGGCACTGTCAATACCACTACACTTAAGGTTAGGTCTGAAGCTGATGCCGATGCCAAGGTATTGGGACTTCTGCCCCAAGGTGAAGAACTTGAGATATCGGGAGAGGAAAACGGATTCTACAAGCTCGGCGAAAATGACGGTTATGTGAGCAAGGATTATGTGGATACATATTGGGTAGATGAAGAGCAACTCTACGATGACAAGTCTGACGATGAATCCAAAACCGTAGAGGCTGTCGAAAAAGAAGAGTCCGATAAAAAAGACGATTCATCCAATAAGAATAATGACAGCTCTTCCCAAAAAGACAATGACAGTTCTTCCAAAAAAGACAATGACAGCTCTTCTAAAAAAGACAAGGACAGCTCTTCGAAAAAGAATAAAGACAGTTCATCCAAAAAGGATAAAGACAGCTCGTCCAAGAAAAAGAAAACTTCCGATGAGAACTCAGAGAAGACTTCTATCGAGTCCGGATCACAGGATGTGGACGGATCCAGCTCAGATGTTACAGATGAGGATCTTGAAGAGGGCTATACCGGCTCCGATGTAGTCAGCTATGCAAAACAGTTTGTCGGTAATCCATACAAATATGGAGGATCAAGCCTTACCCACGGAGCGGACTGCTCTGGTTTCGTAATGGCAGTATATAAGCATTTTGGAGTATCTCTCCCCCACAGTTCATCCTCGCTTCGTAGCGTTGGACGTTCAGTATCAAAGAGCAATATGAAAAAGGGAGATATAGTATGCTACAGCGGACATGTAGGTATTTATATCGGAAATAATTCAATAGTACATGCCAGTTCGTCCAGCTCGGGCATCAAGATTACCAGCCCGGCCAATTACAGAAAAATTATCTGCGTACGTAGAATTTTCTGATTGAATAACAGAATATGAAGGAAAAAATGTATTGAAAAAAGAGCCGAGTGCGGAAAGCATTCGGCTCTTATAAATTTTGCACAAAAAAAGCACTAATTGTTTCAAAAGGCGTAGAATCAGCCGATTACAATTATCAACAAAACACGATTTAAAAAGGGCATAGACGCTATTTATACACGAAGTTATCCACTTTTTCCACAAAAAAGAACGTTTTTTTATAGGTTTACATAGCAACCGTACCGAACGTGTGTTTTGTGCAAATCAGATAAATAAAAATGAAGCGTCCCAAGATATTGACAATTCATTTATGCGAACATAGGCTGCAATTTAGTTGTTATCCAAAATATTCTGAACATTGGCAACCGATATGGAAATGATATCTTTGCTGTGTTAAAATTATTGGCGTCGTGAGCGAGTCTTTACGAAAAATTTTCAGAAGAGCAGTCATGGGAGAAAACAATGACCGGACTTACAAGAGAAGAAGTCATCCAGAGAGCAAATTCCGGGAAGCGCAATGTTCAGATGGACAGAAGCGCCAAGACGATGAAAGATATCGTCAGGGAGAATGTTTTCACATATTTCAACCTGATATTCACAGTACTTGCCATATTCGTTATCATGGTCGGCGACTTTAAGAGCCTTACCTTTATGGTTATAGTCGTTGCCAATATTTTTATAGGCATTATTCAGGAAGGCCATGCCAAAAAGGTACTCGATAAGCTTTCTTTTCTCAACCAGCCTGTAGCTACGGTATTGAGGGATGGAGAGGAAAAAAGGATAAAAATAGAGAATCTGGTACTTGATGACATCATAGTTTTAAAGGGCGGAAATCAGATTCCTGCGGATGCAAAAGTAGTATCGGGTGAGGTGTCAGTCAATGAAGCGCTCCTTACCGGAGAGGCAGATGAAATCCAAAAGAAAGCCGGAGATCCGCTTATGAGTGGGAGCTTTGTAATTTCGGGCGAATGCTACGCTGTCCTTACGGCAGTGGGGGAGGATTCGTATATCTCCCGTCTTATGGTCAAGGCAAAAAAGATGAAGAGCGGCGAACAGTCCGAAATGGTAAGGGATATAAACCGCGTTGTTATTATGGCCGGTATCGCAATCATTCCCATAGGTATAGGGCTTTTTTATCAGACTTACTTTGTGCAGGAGATTGAGCTTAAGACCTCCGTCACCAGTATGGTTGCGGCACTCATTGGCATGATTCCCGAAGGCTTGTATCTTTTGGTCTCCCTCGTGCTTGCGGTTAGTGCTGCCAAGCTTGCCATGAAGCAGGTAATGCTGCATGACATGAAGAGCATTGAGACTCTTGCCAGAGTGGATACTCTCTGCCTCGATAAGACAGGCACCATAACAGACAATGACATGGAAGTATCCATGGTGATTCCGGCAGACGGTAAGGAGGGGGATCCGGAGAATCCCACGGTAAATGCAATTATTACCGATTACATAAAAGCGGTGCCGGATGACAATATTACCATGCAGGCTATGCGTCGATATTTCAAGAAGTCTGCGGGACAAAGGCCTGTTGAGGTGATGCCGTTTTCGTCCACGTTTAAATACAGCAGTGTAATGTTCAACGATGGCACATATATATTGGGTGCGCCGGATATGACACTGGGTGCATCATATAAGGATTATGCAGACAGGATAGAAGGCTTTGCAAGAAAGGGTTACCGAGTAATGGCCTTCTCCCGACTTGAGAACAAGCGCAAGATCAGCAATGACTCGCCTGTAACTGTGGCGGATAAAGTGAAACCGCTTTGCTTTATATTGCTTATGAATCCCGTCAGGGAGACGGCACCGCGTACGCTGGCGTACTTTGCAAAACAGGGTGTTAATGTAAAAGTAATATCGGGGGATCATCCCTATACCGTATCAGAGGTGGCCAGACAGGCGGGAATAGCAAATTCAGAAGCCTGTGTGGACAGTTCTACGTTGAAGTCAGACGGCGATATCGCCGATGCGGCTGAAAGATATACGGTGTTTGGCCGTACCTCTCCCGAGACCAAGCAAAAGCTGATTAAGGCGTTGAAGAGACGGGGGCATACTGTGGCCATGACGGGAGATGGTGTTAATGATATATTGGCCATGAAATCCGCGGATTGTTCCATAGCCATGGCGGCAGGCTCAGATGCCGCGGCTCAGGCGGCGCAGGTGGTACTTTTGGATTCAGATTTTTCAAGAATGCCCAATATTGTTGCGGAGGGTCGCCAGACAATCAACAATTTGGAACGTTCAGCCACGCTGTTTCTGGTTAAGAATATATTCTCATTACTTTTGGCAATATTCTCTATTGTCAGTGTTATGACATATCCGCTAAATCCTTCGCAGATATCCCTTATCAGCATGTTTACGATAGGAGCTCCCGCATTCCTTTTGGCCGTAGAGCCCAATACCAACCGTGTGGAACACCACTTTTTGCGCAGGGTATTGCTAAAAGCCATGCCGGCGTCACTTACAAATTTCATCGTAATAGCGGCTATGGTTATTTTCGGCAATACATTTTCCGTACCTGAAGAGGATATATCCGTTGCAGCCACATTCCTTATGGCTATAGTGGGATTTATGATACTTATGAGGCTTTCGGCACCGATGAACATATACCATGGTGTAGTATTGGCAGGCTGTGTGGCAGGCTTTGCGTTTTGCGCATACTTTTTGCATGATCTGTTTTCGATATCGTATATATCAAATGAATGCATTATGTTGTTTGTCCTGTTTGCCGTAGCTACGGAACCTCTTATGCGATATCTGACCATGCTTGCGGAGAAGATTGGAGACTCACTGGACAGGCGTGCTGAAAAAAAGTCGGGACGATAGGGCGAAACTTTAAAAAAGACTGAATCTGTGATATGCTAATGAAAGTATGCAACATAGGGGGAGTGGTATGAAACAGGTGTGGATGGAAAGGCTTGGCTTTACTCGTCTTACCAATGAAGAAAAAAAGAATATAGACGGATTGAATATAAAAACCGTGTTCTTTTCGTCGGTTTTTGTATGTGGTTTCTGCGTCTTTCTTTTTTTGAATCTTTTTTTGGACGGCCAATGGAATTTGACAGATTTGCAGCAGGGGGCTGCAGCGGCCACTTCTGACTGGACGGTTCCGGAATTTCCGGATGAAGATTCCATATCAAATCCCGCCCGAGGGGAACTCACCAGAGACTTTTCACCTGAAAACATAGCCGGTGAAGG